>DATBIZ010000482.1:0-12931 GCA_036556645.1 Vicinamibacteria bacterium
ATCAGTCTGGCCCTCCACCCGCCGAGGTGGGCCGAGACGGCGCCAACGACCTGACAGGAGGGACCGCACTCATGCTCACTCGTCCCGGCCGGAGCGCCGCTTGCGCGGCGTCGCTCCTGGCCGCCGCCCTGGGCGCGGCCACCCCGGCGAGCGCGGCCGGCTTCGCGCTGTTCGAGCAAGGCGCCCGGGCCATGGGCTTCGCCGGCGCCTTCACCGCGCAAGCGTCCGACCCCTCCGCGATCTTCCACAACCCGGCCGGCATCGCGTTCCAGCGCGGCCGCCGGCTCTATCTCGGCGGCACCGCCGTGCGGCCGACCAGCAGCTTCGAGGGAGCGGCGCCGTTCCCGGGCGCCGGCGTCACCGAGGAGGGCGACGCGGGCATCCTCATCCCGCCGCACGCCTACTACACCCACGAGCTGGCGCCGGACATCGTGGCCGGCATCGGCGTGCACGTGCCGTTCGGCCTCCGCTCCCGCTGGGCGAGCCCCGACACCTACAGCGGCCGCTTCATCTCGCAGTCCGCGGAGCTGCGCGGCTTCTCGATCAACCCCACGATCGCGGTCAAGCTCGCCGACCGGCTCTCGGTGGGGGCCGGGCTCGACGTGCGCCTCTCCTCGGTCACCCTGCAGCGCCGGGTGCCCCTGGCCAACCCGTTCACGCAGCGGATCGTGGACGCGGCCACGCTCGACCTCGAGAGCGACACCGCCCTCGGCCTCGGCTTCAACCTGGGCATGCTGGCGCGGCTGTCCGAGAGCACCTCGATCGGCGCGTCGTACCGCCACAAGGTGAAGGCCGAATACGAGGGCAGCGCGGTGTTCACGCCGCTGTCCACCGGCAACGCGCAGCTCGACGCGCTGATCGGCGCCGCCCTGCCCCAGGGCTCGCAGCCGGTGCGGACGGAGATCGAGTTCCCCGGGTTCGCCTCCGTGGGGCTCGCGCAGCGCTTCGGGGCGTGGACGTTCGAGGTGGACGTCAACTGGTACCAGTGGTCCACCTTCGACGTGTTGCCCATCACGTTCACCGAACGCCCGGACCTGAGCGAGGTGATCGTGGAGGACTACGGCGACTCCTTCCAGTACCGCTTCGGGGTGGAGCGCGAGCTCAGCGAGACGTGGGCCGTGCGCGGCGGCTACTTCTGGGACGAGACGCCGTCGCCGCCCGCCTCGGTGTCGCCGCTCCTGCCCGACGCGAACCGCAACGGGATCGCGCTGGGCGGGTCGTGGACGTCCGGCCGCCTGCGCCTGGACGCGGGTGCCTGGCTGGTGCTGGGCAGTGCCCGCTCGACCGCGGGACAGAACCGGGACCGCTACGAGGGCACGTACCAGAGCCGGGCCTTCACGCTCGGCCTGTCGCTGGGCTATGAGTTCTGATCGCGTGCGATCCCGGGGGGGACTGATGAAAGGACGCGTCCGGTCGTTCGCCGCCGCCCTGGCCGCGGCCCTGCTCGCGCTGCCGCTGGCGCCGCGCGCCCGCGCCCAGACGCCCACGCCCGGGCCGGTCAGCTTCTCGGCCTACTACTCCGTCGGCGACAGCCTGGCCGCCGGCTACGTGAACAACTCGCTCGTGGAGACGCACCAGCGGAACTCGGTGCCCGCGCTGATCGCGCGCCAGGCCGGGGTGGCCGACTTCCAGCAGCCGCTCGTCACCGAGCCGGGCATCCCGCCGGAGTCCGTGCTCAGCCGGCTGGTGCCCACGCCCCTGATCGAGCCCAAGGCCGCCGCGCCCGGCGCGCCGCGGAACGCCGGGCTGGCCCGCTCCTACAACAACCTCGCGGTGCCCGGCGCCACCATCGTGGACGCGCTCACGCGCACCACCGACAACGGCGGGCTGCACGACCTGATCCTGCGCGGCCGCGGCACGCAGGTGGCCCAGGCGGTGGCGGCGCGCCCCAGCTTCGTGACGCTCTGGATCGGCAACAACGACGTGCTGGGGGCGGTGGTCCGCGGCCGCGCGATCGAGGGCGTGACGGTCACGCCGGCGGCGACGTTCCGCGCCGCCTTCCAGCAGATCGTCACCGCGCTGCGGGCGACCGGCGCGCGCATCGTGGCCGCGAACCTGCCCGACGTCACCGCGATCCCCTACGCCACCACCCTGCAGCGGGTGGTGGTGAACCCGCAGACGGGGCAGCCGGTGCTGGTGAACAACCAGCCGGTGCCGCTGCTGGGCCCGGAGGGGCCGCTGCCGCCGGGCACCCTGGTCACGCTGGCCGCGGGCGCGCTGCTCGCGCAGGGCCACGGCATCCCCGCCGCGCTGGGCGGCCGGGGCACGGCCCTGCCCGACGAGGTGATCCTCGACGCGGCCGAGGTGGCGTTCCTGCGCGACCGGGTGAACGCGAACAACCAGGCCATCGCGGACGTCGCGCAGGCCGCCTCGATCCCGGTGGTGGACGTGAACGGCTTCTACCGGGCCGTGCTCGCCGACGGCTACACGCTCGGCGGCGTCACCCTCCGCAACAACTTCCTCACGGGCGGGATCATCAGCTACGACGGCGTCCACCCGACGGAGCTGGGCTACGCGATCCTGGCCAACGAGTTCATCCGCGTGATCAACCAGGCCGGCGCCGAGCTGGAGCCCGTGAACATCGGGCCCTTCACCGGCATCGTCCCCTGAGAACCGGCTACGCGCTCCGCCGCAGCAGGCTCTCGATGCGCCGGCGGACGTCGTCCGGCATCTTCGGGCGGGCGCTCTCGCGGCAGATCCGCGCCAGCACCGTGAGGTCGCTGTGCAGCGCGGAGCAGGTGGCGCACTCGCGCAGGTGCTTCTCGATCGCCGCGCAGTCGCCCTCGTCGAGCAGCCCCTCGGCGTGATCCGACAGGCGGCGGTAAAGGTCCGTGCACTTCATGAAACGGCCGCTCCTCCCCTGAAATGCTCTCCGAGCAGCGCGCGCAGCCTCAGGCGCGCGCGGTGCAGGTGCACGCGCACCGCACCCGGCTCCAGCTCCATCATCGCGGCCACCTCGTCCGTGGGCAGCCCTTCCATCTCGCGCAGCGTGAACACCGCGCGCTGCTGCGGCGTCAGCCGCTCCAGCGCGGCGTCCAGCGCGCGGCGCGTCTCCTCGCCGTAGAGGATCTGGTCGGGCGGTCGCGACCAGGCGGGCACCTCCGCCAGCCGGTCGTCGTCCGCGGGGGCGTCGTCGTCCGGCAGGGGCGCCTGCCGCCCGCGATGGCGCAGCAGGTCGATGGACTTGTTGTAGACGATCCGGTGCAGCCACGTGCCGAGGCTGCTCTCCCCGCGGAAGTCGCCGATGCGCTGCAGCGCGGTGGCGAAGGCTTCCTGCACGGCGTCGCCGGCGAGGTCGGGGTCGCGGGTCACGCGCAAGGCCAGCGCGTAGAGCCGATCGCCGTGCTCGACGAGGGCCTGGACAAGGGCCTCCCGTGCCGCCGCGGCGACCGGCTCCGCCGCCATCAGCTCGCGGCCGCCGCCTGGCCGGGAACCGCCTGGTGGGCGTCGAGGACCGTCTTCAGGTCGTCTTTGGGGCGGAACCCGACGAGCTGCTCGACCACCTCCCCGTCCTTGAAGAGCAGCAGCGTGGGGATCGAGAAGATCGAGTAGCGGCCGGCCACCTCGGGGCTCTCGTCCACGTTCAGCTTCACGACCTTCACGCGGCCGGCGTACTCGTCGGCCAGCGCGTCGATGACGGGAGACAGCTTGCGGCAGGGCGGGCACCACTCGGCCCAGAAGTCCACCAGCACCAGCTCCGACGCCTGCAGCACCTCGACGTTCCAGTCCGCGTCACCCACCACGTGCACGTTCTTGTTCAAGGACTTGTCCTCCGTGATCCTGGGCGCTGGCGGCTCGCCCCCCTGCTCCGGGCAGTATTCCCGCTGATTGGACGCCGGCCGTGCCTCTACGTTACACCGTCCCGCCCGAGCGCGCCGATCCTCTCCAGCAGCGCGATCACGTCCCGCGCTCCGGCCACCACGTGGTGCGGACGGTACGGGTAGCTCGGCAGGTCCTCCTCGCGGCTCACCCCGGAGAGCACGAGCACCGTCTCCAGCCCGGACTGGATCCCCGCGATGATGTCGGTGTCCATGTTGTCGCCGATGATCAGGGTCTGCTCGGAGTGCGCCTGCATGTAGCGCAGGGCGGCGCGCATCATGAACGCGTTCGGCTTGCCCACGTAGAAGGGCTTCTGGCCGGTGATCTTCTCGATCGGCGCGGCCAGCGCCCCGCAGCTCGGGCGCCCCTTGGGGCCGGCCACGTCGGGGTTGGTGGCCACGAAGCGTGCGCCGCGGCGGATCAGCGTCACCGCGTTCTTGATCATGTCGAACCCGTACGAGCGGGTCTCCCCCAGCACCACGAAGTCGGCGTCGGTCTCGGTGAGCGTGAAGCCGGCCTGGTAGAGCGCGTGCACCAGCGCGCCCTCGCCGATCACGAACGCGCGCCTCCGGTCGCCGGCCTGGTCGTGCAGGAACTCGGCGGTGGCGATCGCGGACGTGTAGAAGTGCTTCACCGGCACGTCGGTCTCGATGCCCGCGGCCCGGAAGCGCAGGGCCAGGTCGGCCGGCGTCTGCGAGGGGTAGTTGGTCAGGAACAGGAACGGCAGCCGGTCGGCCGAGGCCACCAGCCGCGCCACCAGCTCGTCCGCGCCGGGCAGGGCGGCCTCGTCCTGGAGGACGACGCCGTCGATGTCCACGATCAGGGCCTTGATCATGCCGCGCCGGCGAGCTCGACGGTCTCGCCGGGCTCCGGCACGTGGGCGTCGAAGCCGCGCTCCTTCCGCAGGCGCGCGGCCAGCGCGAGGGCGGCTTCCTCGTCGCCGTGGGTCAGGAACAGCCGCCGCGGCGGCCGCTTCACGCCGGAGAGCCAGCGCAGCAGCTCGCCGGGATCGGCGTGGCCGCTCAGCCCCCGCAGCTCGGTCACCTCCGCCAGCACGCGCACCTCGCCCTTGTGGATCCGCACCACGCGCGCCCCGTCGAGCAGGGCGCGCCCGAGCGTGCCCTCGCCCTGGTGGCCGGTGATCATCAGGGTGTTCTGCGCGTGCGGCAGGCGCACGCGGCAGTGGTGGAGGATGCGGCCGCCGGTGAGCATGCCGCTCGAGGAGAGGATCACGGCCGGCCCGCGCACGTCGTTGAGCTTCTGCGACTCCTCGCGCGAGCGGTGCAGGTGGACCCACTTGTTGTAGAGGACGCTGCGGCCGCCCAGTCCGCTCATCTCCGGCCGCATCGCGTCGGGGAAGCGGCTGTAGATGCGCGTGGCCTCGATGGCCATCGGGCTGTCGAGGTGGACGGGGAACGCGCGCAGGCGGCCGGCCGTGACCAGCCGGTCCATCAGGTAGATCATCTGCTGCGCGCGCCCCACCGCGAAGGCCGGGATCACCACCACGCCCCCGCGCGCGAACGTGCGCTCGAGCACGCCCTGGAGCTGGTCGAGCAGCGGCACCGTCGCGTGCGCGCGGTTGCCGTAGGTGCTCTCCATCACGATGAAGTCGGCTTCCGGCGCCGGCTCCGGGTCGCGGGCCACGATGGTGTCGAAGCGGCCCACGTCGCCGCTGAAGAGCACGCGCGCCTCGCGCCCGCCCTGGCGGACGGACACGTCCACCGAGGCCGCGCCGAGCAGGTGGCCGGCGTCGCGGAGCACGAGCGAGATCTCCGGCGAGAGCACGCACGTCTGGCCCAGCGCCGCCGGCTCGAACAGCGACAGGCAGGCCTCCACGTCGGCCGCGTCGAAGAGCGGCAGCGCGGGCCGGTGGCGGGTGAGGCCCTTGCGGTTCAGGTAGGCCGCGTCCTCCTCCTGCAGGTGCGCCGCGTCCTTCAGGATCACCTCGGCCAGCTCGCGCGTGGCGGGCGTGCAGAGGATCCTCCCCCGGAAGCCCTGCTTCACCAGCCGCGGCACGCGCCCGGTGTGGTCGAGGTGCGCGTGCGTGAGGGCCAGCCAGCCCACCTGCGCGGGGTCGTGGACGGGCTCGCTCCAGTTGCGCTGCCGCAGCGCGCGCGGGCCCTGGAACATGCCGCAGTCCACCATCAGCCGCGCGCGTCCGGCCTCGAGCAGGTACTGCGACCCCGTGACCGTACGGGCGGCGCCCAGGAACGTGAGCCGGGGCATCAGCCCTTCAGCATCTTCCGGAGGACCGTGTGCAGGATGCCGCCGTTGCGGTAGTAGTTGAGCTCGACCGGGGTGTCCAGCCGCGCCGCCACCTCGAACGTCATCGCGCTGCCGTCCGCCCGCTGGGCCTCCACCGTGAGGTGCTGGCGCGGGGCGAGGCCGTGGCCGAGCCCGGAGATCGTGATCCGCTCCGTGCCGGTGAGGCCGAGCGTCTCCGCCGTCTCGCCCGGGCGGAACTGCAGGGGCAGCACGCCCATGCCCACCAGGTTCGAGCGGTGGATGCGCTCGTAGCTCTCCGCGATCACCGCGCGCACGCCCAGCAGCAGCGTGCCCTTGGCCGCCCAGTCGCGCGAGGAGCCGCTGCCGTACTCCTTGCCCGCGATCACCACCAGCGGCGTGCCCTCGCGCCGGTAGCGCTGCGCGGCCTCGTAGATGTCCACCCTCTCGCCGGAGGGCACGTGCACGGTGACGCCGCCCTCCACCCCGGGCACCATCAGGTTCTTGAGGCGGATGTTGGCGAAGGTGCCGCGGACCATGACCCGGTCGTTCCCGCGCCGCGAGCCGTAGGAGTTGAACTCGGCGCGCGCCACCCCCTTCTCCTTGAGGAACCGCCCGGCCGGGCTCTGGTCGGCGATGTCGCCGGCGGGGGAGATGTGGTCGGTGGTCACGGAGTCGCCGAGCACGGCCAGCACGCGCGCGCCCACGATGTCGCGGGTGGGCGGCTCGTCGAGGGTGAGCCCCTGGAAGAAGGGCGGCTCCTGGATGTAGGTGGACTCGTCGCGGAACTCGTACAGGTCGCCTTCGGGCACGCGCACCGCGTTCCAGGTCGGGTTGCCCTCGAACACGTTCGCGTAGGTGCGCGCGAACATCGCGGCGCCCACCGTCTGCTCGACCGCCGCCACCTCGGCCTGGCTCGGCCACACGTCCGCGAGCATCACCGGCTTGCCGTCGCGGTCGTGTCCGAGCGGCTCGCGGGCGAGGTCGCGGTCCACGGTGCCGCTCAGCGCGTAGGCCACCACCAGCGGGGGCGAGGCCAGGTAGTTGGCCTTGACGTCCGGGTTGATGCGGCCCTCGAAGTTGCGGTTGCCGGAGAGCACGGAGGCCGCCACCAGCCGGTTCTCCTGGATCGCGCGGGAGACGACCTCGGGCAGCGGGCCGCTGTTGCCGATGCAGGTGGTGCACCCGTAGCCGACCACGTGGAAGCCGAGCGCCTCGAGGTCGGTGAGCAGGCCGGACTGGCGCAGGTACTCGGTCACGACCTTCGAGCCCGGCGCCAGGCTGGTCTTGACGTAGGGAGGCACCTTCAGGCCGCGCTGGACCGCGTTGCGCGCGAGCAGGCCCGCCCCGATCATCACCGAGGGGTTCGAGGTGTTCGTGCAGCTCGTGATCGCGGAGATCACGACCGCGCCGTGGCCCAGCTCGGCCTCCCCGCCGCGCACCTGCACCGTGGTCCGCCGGCGCAGGTCGTCGCCGTCGAGGCCGAAGCCGCGCTCCTTCACCGGCGCGGTCAGCGCCTGGCGGAACGCGTCCTTCATGCGCGTGAGCGGCACCCGGTCCTGCGGCCGCTTCGGCCCGGCCAGGCTGGGCTCCACCGAGGCCAGGTCCAGCTCCAGCGTCTCGGTGAAGATCGGGTCCGGCGTCTCCGCGGTGCGGAAGAGCCCCTGCTCCCGGGCGTACCGCTCCACCAGGTCCACCAGCGCGGCGTCGCGCCCGGTGCGCCGCAGGTAGGCGAGCGTCTCCGCGTCCACCGGGAAGAAGCCGCAGGTGGCGCCGTATTCGGGCGCCATGTTCGCGATGGTGGCCCGGTCCGCCAGCGACATCTCGCCGAGCCCCGGCCCGAAGAACTCCACGAACTTCTCGACCACGCCCTTCTTGCGGAGCTGCTGGGTCACGGTCAGCACGAGGTCGGTGGCGGTCACGCCTTCGCGCAGCCGGCCGGTCAGCCGGAAACCGACCACCTGCGGCGTGACCATGTAGAGCGGCTGGCCGAGCATGGCCGCCTCGGCCTCGATGCCGCCCACGCCCCAGCCGAGCACGCCCAGGCCGTTGATCATCGTGGTGTGGGAGTCGGTGCCCACCAGGGTGTCGGGGAAGGCGACGGTGCGCCCCTCCTCGCTCCGCGTGGAGACGACCGAGGCGAGGTACTCGAGGTTCACCTGGTGGACGATTCCCGTGGCCGGAGGGACCACGCGGAAGTTCGCGAACGCCTTCTGCCCCCAGCGCAGGAACTCGTACCGCTCCCGGTTGCGGTCGAACTCGATCTCCGCGTTCTTCTGCAGCGCGTCCGGCGAGCCGAACACGTCCACCTGCACCGAGTGGTCCACCACCAGGTCCACGGGCACGAGCGGGTTGATCCGCCGCGGATCGCCGCCCAGGCGCTTCACCGCCGCGCGCATCGAGGCGAGATCCACCACCGCGGGCACGCCGGTGAAGTCCTGGAGGATCACGCGCGCGGGCATGAACGGCAGCTCCGCCTGCGCGGGGCTCATCGCCTGCCAGGCGCCCAGCGCGCGCACGTCGTCCTCGCGCACCAGCTCGCCGTCCACGTTGCGCAGCACCGACTCGAGGAGGACCTTGATCGAGAACGGCAGCCGGTCCAGGCCGGGCACGACCCCCGCCGTCTCGAGGGCGCGGAGCCGGTACACCTCGACCTTTCCCCCCGCCGTGTCGAGCGTGCCGCGGGCCCCGAAAGCACTCGATCTCATCGCTCTCCTTTGTCGCCTTCGAGTCTATCCGAACTCGCTTTTTCTATTGCGCACCGCAACCGCTCGGTGTTACTGTCCGCGGGAACCACTTCCCCTGGCACCACTCTTCCGTCGGGCACGTATGCCCGGGGATTGGGGACGGATGCATTCGCCGGGCCCCTGAAGGATGCCGACCGAAGAGGAGCTGGATTCCCACATCGACGACCTGGCCCGGCTCGGCCGGGTCAGGGACTTCTCTCCGGCGACCTTCGAGCAGGCGCTGCTCAGCGTCACGCCGGCCGTCGCCCGCGCCCACGTCCTCCGCCGCCTCCTGCTCGAATGGACCGGCGTCGGCGTCAGCGAGCCCGACGCGCCCGGGATCTGGGACCGCGTGATCGAGCTGCACGGGCGGTTCCGCACGCTGCTCGGCCCGCCGGTGTCGCTGCAGACCGCGCTCCTGCACGAGTTCCACAGCAAGCTCGGCCTGCTGCGCGAGCCGCGGCTGCTGGCCGACCGCGACCTCTCCAGCCTGCGCGTCAGCGCGATCACCGACCCCTTGACCGGCCTCTACAACCGCCGCTTCATGGTGGACCACCTGAGCCGCGAGCTCAGCCGCGCGGAGCGCCTGGGCGGGGTGGTCTCGCTGCTCTTCATGGACCTGCAGGGCTTCAAGGCGATCAACGACCGGCTCGGGCACCCGGTCGGCGACGGGGTGTTGATCAAGACCGCGAACCTGATCCGCGACTCGCTGCGCATGATCGACGCGGGCTGCCGCTACGGCGGCGACGAGTTCGTGGCCGTGCTGCCCAACACGGACATGGTGAACAGCCTGGCCATCGCGGAGCGCATCCGCCACCGCGTCGCGCAGATCCGCCTGCCGCGCCGCGCCGACGTGAAGGTGGGGCTGCACTACGGGGTGGCGAGCTACCCGACCGACGGCCGCACCCTCGACTTCCTGATCAAGATGGGCGACCTGCGGCTCTACCACTGCCGCCAGCAGTACGTGAAGAAGCCGGCCGGCCATCCGGGCCGTCGCCACCCGCGCTTCGCGGTGCAGGGCCTCACCCTGAAGCTCAACGGCAGCCGCAACGGCCGCCAGCGCGCGCTCGAGGTGCGCGACATCGGATACGGCGGCCTCGCCTTCGTGAACAACGCGGGCCGGCAGCCGCGCCACCTCGAGGGCGAGCTCACCCAGCAGTTCAGCTCCGACGTCCACCACGTCACCATGCGCCCGGTCAGCGTGGTCGCGCTGCCCGACGGGCGCACGCGCGTGGGCTGCGCCTTCGAGCATTGAAGCCCGAGCTGCGCGGGCCCGCGGCCACCGGCCTGCTGCTGCTCGCGATCCTCACCTGGGTCGCGGCGGCGCCGGCGGAGGGGGCGGCGCGGCTGGCCGCGGTGGGGGTGGGCGCGGTGCTCTTCCGCGGCGTCTTCGCGCTGGAGGGCGTGCGGCGCGCGCTCTTCCCGTTCGGCGACGCCCTCGACCTGCTGCTGGGCACCGCGCTGGTGCTGATGGTGATGGCGCTGACCGGCGGCATCCGCAGCCCGTTCGCCGGGCTCTTCTTCGTGGAGCTGCTGCTGGTGCGCGCGGCGCTGGGCGCGGCCGCCGCGCGCTACCTCACTTTGCTGGTGATGCTCGGGCTGGGGGCGCTGGCCGGCGGCGCGGGGATCCCGCCGACCTCCGAGGCGCTGCCCGCGCTGGCCGGCCGTGTGCTGTGGCCGCTGCCGGTGCTGCTGGCGATGGAGGTGGGCATGCCCGCGGTGCGGCGCGGCGAGGGCGCGCCTCCCCGCCTTTCCGCGGCGGGCGAGCCGTCGGCCGCCGCGGCGCTTCCCGACGCGCCGCCCCCGCCCGTGCGCCGCGTGGCCGCACCGCCGCGCAGCGCGCGTCCGCCCGCCGCGCCGGCGGAAGCCTGGAGCGCGGTCGCGCACGACCTGAAGTCGCCGCTCAGCGTGATCCGCGTCTACGCGGACCTGATCGCCGAGCAGGCGGCGCGCGGCGAGCCGGCGCGGGCGGACCACCTGCGCAACCTCGCCGACGAGATCGAGCTGATGGAGACGCTGCTCTCGTCCCCGGGCCCGCGCGCGCCGCCCGCGGTGCCCGCGCCGCCGCTCGCCGCGCCCGGCGGGGGCGGAGCGGAGCTGGTGCGCCTGCTGGGCGGGCTGACCGAGTCGTACCGCCTCGCGCACTCCGAACGGCTGCGCGTGGAGTTCGTGGCGGAGCGGGCGGAGGTGCCGGTGGGGGCGGACGCGGTCAGCCTCCAGCGCGTGTTCCGCAACCTGCTCGACAACGCGGTGAAGTTCACGCCCCCGGGCGGCCGGGTGCGGGTGCGCGTCGGCGCGGAGGCGGGCTACGCGGTGGTCACGGTCAGCGACACCGGCGTGGGCATGACCGCGGACGAGCGCGCGCACGCGTTCGAGTACGCCTTCCGCGGGCGGGCCGCGCGCGGGGTCGAGGGCCGCGGCATCGGCCTCGGCGTCTCGCGGGAGCTGGTGGAGCGCAGCGGGGGCACGATCGCGCTGTCGAGCGAGCAGGGCCAGGGCTCGGACGTGACCGTGCGCCTGCCGCTCCTCGAGGCGGCCGGCCGTTGAAGGGCCGCCCATGACCGCGCTGCGCGGCGGGGTGGGCGCGGCCCGGATCGTGGTGGTGGACGACGACCCGGCCGTGGTGCGCGCGGTCGCCGCCGTGCTCGAGGCGGACGGGTACGAGGTCGAAGGCGTCGGCGACCAGGCGGAGGCGCTGCGGGCGGTGCTGCAGGACCCGCCCGCGCTGGTCGTGCTGGACGTGAACATGCCCGGGCTCGACGGGTGGGAGCTGTGCGACATCCTGCGCCGCCAGTCGCACACGCGCGACGTGCCCGTGCTGTTCCTCACCGGGCGCGCGGACCTCAGGGACCAGATCACGGCCATGCAGGTGGGAGGCTCGGACTACGTGACCAAACCGTTCCGTCCGGATGAGCTGCGGGCGAAGGTGCAGGCGTGGGTGCAGCGCCGCCGGAGGAAGGCCTGATGCGGCGCCGCCGGCCGCCGGAGGCGGCGCCGCCGCCGGAGCTGGAGCAGCTCCGCGTCGCGCGGCTGCTCACCGACGGCGTCACCGGGCTGCCGCTGCTGCCCGTGGGCTTCGCCGGCACCGAGCGCGTGCCGCACCTCGGCGTGATCTACCTGCAGATCGGCCGCTTCGCCGGGATCGAGAGCCTCTACGGCTGGCAGCTCTACGACCGCGTGCTGCGGCTGGTGGCGGAGAGCCTGCGCGAGGACCTCGCGTCCTCGCCGCTCGAGCCGCACATCATGACCCTGCAGTTCAACGGCTCCGACGGGTTCTACCTGATCTTCAGCCTGCCGAGCCCGCCGCGCAACGGCAGCCCCGCCGCGCGGCTGGAGGCCGAGGCGGGCCGCCTGCGCGACGGCATCATGCGCCGCCTGCGCCAGGGCCTCGACCGGGCGATGGTGGACCTGATGAGCGTGCACGCGAGCGCCCTCTACGCGCCGGACGACCCCCGCACGCGGCCCTCGCGCAACCTGCTGCGCGCGCTGCGCGACGCCGCGCGCATGGTGGAGAGCCAGGAGAAGGCGGAGCGGCTCGGCCTCATCTCCAACTGCCGCGCGATCCTGGCCGGCCGCAAGCTGCGCACGGTGTACCAGCCCGTCTTCGACATCCAGGAGAAGACGGTGGTCGGCTTCGAGGCCCTGATCCGCGGCCCCGCGGGCGAGCTCGAGCAGCCGGACGTGCTCTTCGCCGCCGCGCGCGAGAGCGACCTCGCGCTGGAGCTGGAGAGCCTGTGCATGGAGACGATCTTCCGCAAGCTGCCGCGCGCCACCCAGGCCCGCAAGCTGTTCGTCAACGCCTCTCCGCGCCTGCTCACCCACCCCGTGTTCCTCGACGAGCGGAACCTGAACGAGATCCGCCGCGCCCACCCGCACGTGGTGATCGAGGTTTCGGAGAAGGAGGTGGTGGGCGACTACCCGGCCTTCCGCGGCGTGCTCGACCGCCTGCGCGGCAACGGCCTGCAGATCGCGATCGACGACGCGGGGTCGGGTTACTCGGGCCTGGAGGCGATCCTCCAGCTCCGCCCGCAGTACATCAAGGTCGCGAACACCATCGTGCAGAACCTGCACGAGGAGACGATCAAGCGGGGCGTGATCACCGCGCTCGCGTCCGTGGGCCGGGAGATCCAGGCGTCGTTGATCGCGGAGGGGATCGAGCAGCC
>DATBIZ010000483.1:0-6679 GCA_036556645.1 Vicinamibacteria bacterium
CCGCCGCGGCCTCGGCCGTCCATAGCGGCACGAACGCTGCTTGACGCCGCGGCGCGTGCAGCCACGAAAGCAGCCAGGCCCGATCGTCGCGCGGGCCGACCGGCGGCTCCCAGCGGAGGCGGCCGAGCGCGTCGTCGAGCCCGGAGACCGGCGCGTGGACGACCGCGTCGTCGAGCACGGCCCAATCGCGCACCGGGTGCAGCTCGAGGTCGTCCCCGGCGCGCTCGACGACCACGGCGCGGCTGCCGTTCTCCGCCCCGACCCAGGCCGGGACCTGCGCGGCGACCTCCGCCGGCCGCTCCCAGGGCGAGCCCAGGAAGTGCGCGGCCTGGGCCGCCAGCTTGCGGTATTCGTCCTCGGGGCTCTTTACCACGCACGGCGCCGCGCAGGTGCGCACCTGGAAGTACACGCAGCCCAGCCCGAGCGGGAGGTCGGGCCGGGGCTCGAACGTGTAGTCGCACGGCCGCAGCGGGTAGCGCTTGTGCAGCGCGGCCAGCGCCTGGTGCGCGCTCGGACGGTCGCGGAACGGCCCGAACGTGCCGGGGCCCGGCGGCATCCATCCGCTGCGTACCGACACGCGCGGGAAGCGCTCGGCCGGGTCCAGGTGCAGCGAGGCCGGCGGCCGCAGGTCGCTGCGCGCGCGCAGCGGCACGTGCCGCGCCATCAGCCGCTCGTAGAGCAGCCGCTGCTGGAACTCGGAGCGGGTGGCCGCGTGCTTGATCGCGGTGGCGACGGGCCGGAGGTCGGTCTTCGGGCGCTCGCCCTTCTTCGGCGGCGGCCCGCTGCCGAGGTGCGACGCGGCCCAGCGCCGCAGGTTCGCCGCGCGCCCGATCATCAGGTTCCGGCCGTCGGGGCCGAGGATCTGGGCCACGCCGGCGGCGGCGGGCAGCTCGTTCAACGCCGCTTCCACGTCGCGGCCGTCACCGAGCGTGACCGTCTGGAGGGACGTGAGGGGCACGAAGAATCAGGCGCCGGCGGCGGGCTCCTCGGCCTGATCGTGGATGGTGAGCAGCCGCACGATCTCGTACTCCTTGGTGCCCGAGGGGACGCGCACCTCGACCGTCTCGCCCTCCTCGCGGTTCAGGAGCGACTTGCCGATGGGCGACATCGGCGAGATGCGGCCCTGCGTGGGGTCCGCCTCTTCGGGCGTGACGATCTCGTAGGACATCTCCTCGCCGGTCGAGGTGTCCTTGACGCCCACGGTGGACCCGAGCCCCACCTTGTCGCGCGGGATCCGGTCGAGGTTCACCATGGAGAGCGCGGCGAGGCGGCGGTGGAGCTGGCCGATCCGGGCCTGCAGGTAGCTCTGCCGGTCCTTCGCGGCCTTGTACTCGGCGTTCTCCCGCAGGTCGCCATACTCGCGCGCGCGCTGGATCTCCTTCGGCAGGTGCACCTTCAACTCGTAGTCCAGCTCGCGGATCTGCTCTTCGAGCTTCTTCTTTATGTCGAGCATGCGGGGATGTCTTCCATAAACAGCGACGCCGGCCGCGAAAGCGCGGCCGGCGCGTTCGTCCTCGGTGATAGTATCACTGCTTCATCCCCATGCCACCCCGGCCGGAGGCCCCCGAGGCGGACGAGCCGATCCGCAGCCGCGGCAATCCGCTCGCACAGCGGCTCCGCGCCCTGAAGGACAAGGGCGTGCGCGGCGGCGAGGGGCTGATGCTGCTCGAAGGCGGCAAGCTCGTGGCCGAGGCGCTGGCCGCCGGCGTGGAGGTCGTCGAGGCCGCCGCGTCCGCTCGCTTCGGCGACGCGCGGGGGGAGGCGCGCCTGGTGGCGGAGCTGGCCGCGCGCGCGGTGCCGCTGCGGCGCATGGAGTCGGCGCTGCTGTCCTCGCTCTCGGAGCTGGAGACGAGCCCCGGCGTGCTCGCGATCGCCCGCCGGCCGCCCTTCGAGGAAACGTCGCTCTATCGCGGCGTGCCGCTGCTGATCATCGCGGTCGGGCTGCAGAACCCCGGCAACCTCGGCGGCCTGTTCCGCTCGGCGGAGGGGGCGGGCGCGACCGGCGCCTACCTGACCGAAGGGACCGCCGATCCCTTCTCCTGGAAGGCGTTGCGCGGCGCGATGGGCAGCGCGTTCCGCCTCCCGCACGTGCGCGGCATCTCGGCGCGCACCGCGCTCGAGCGGGCGCGCGGGCGCGGCCTGCAGGTCGTGGCCACCGACGCGCACGCCTCGGGCGCGTACGACACGGTGGACTACCGCCGGCCGACCGCGCTGCTCTTCGGCGCGGAAGGCTCCGGGCTCGCGGGCGAGATCGCGGCCTCGGCCGACCGCCGCGTGCGCATCCCCATGCATCCTCCGGTCGAGTCGCTCAACGTCGGCGTGGCCGCCGGCGTGCTGCTGTTCGAGGCCGCGCGGCAGCGGCGGGCGGGCGCCTCGCGCGCGCTTGCAAAGGCGCGGGCGCGCTCCTAGGCTGGTTTCGTGGCTCCCCGTTCGGACCGGGACGGCCGTTCCGGTCTGCTGTTCGGCGGGTCGGACCGCGTGGAGGACAAGGCGCGCGCGGACGCTCCCCTCGCCGACCGCATGCGCCCGCGCACGCTCGAGGAGATCGTCGGACAGGACGAGGTGCTGGGCGCGGGCAAGCCCCTGCGCAAGGCCATCGAGGCCGACGAGCTGCGCTCGCTGATCCTCTGGGGCCCGCCCGGCTCCGGCAAGACCACGCTCGCTCACGTGGTGCGGCTGCGCACGCGGCACCATTTCGAGGCGATGAGCGCGGTGCTCTCGGGGGTGAAGGAGCTGCGCGAGGTGCTGAAGGAGGCGCAGCAGCGGCGCGAGCGCGACGGGCGGCGGACCATCCTGTTCATCGACGAGATCCACCGCTACAACAAGGCGCAGCAGGACGCGCTGCTCTCGCACGTCGAGTCGGGGGACGTGATCCTGATCGGCGCCACCACCGAGAACCCGTCGTTCGAGGTGAACGCGGCGCTGCTCTCGCGCAGCCGGGTGGTGGTGCTGAAGCCGCTGGGCCCGGAGGAGCTGACCGGCGTGCTGCGCCGCGCCCTCGCCGACCCGCAGCGCGGCCTGGCGGCGCTGCGCCCGGAAGTCGCCGACGACGCGCTCGACTACCTGGCCAAGACCGCGGACGGCGATGCGCGCACCGCGCTGAACGTGCTGGAGCTGGCGGTCACCACCGCGCCGCCGGCGCCCCCTGACGGCGCCGGGCGCAGCGCGGCGGCGGCAGTGGAGGGGGGTGCAGGGGGGAGCGCGAGGGCCATCGCAGCCGAAGTCGGCCCGCGGCCCGAGCGATCCCCCCGCGATGACGCTGCCGGCCCGCGGCGGGTGGACCTGCCCGCCATGCAGGAGGCCTTCGCGCGCAAGTCGCTCCTCTACGACCGGGCCGGCGAGGAGCACTTCAACATCATCAGCGCGCTCCACAAGTCCGTCCGCAACTCGGACCCCGACGCCGGCCTCTACTGGCTGGCCCGCATGCTCGAAGCAGGCGAGGACCCGCTCTACGTGGCACGCCGCCTGGTGCGCTTCGCCTCCGAGGACGTGGGCCTGGCCGATCCGCAGGCGCTGGTGCAGGCCATGGCCGCGCAGCAGGCCGTCCACTTCATCGGCATGCCCGAGGGCGCGCTGGCGCTGGCCCAGGCCGTCGTCTACCTGGCCGGCGCTCCGAAGAGCAACGCGCTCTACCGCGCCTACGGCGATGCCGCCGGCGACGCGCTGAACACGCGCGCGGAGCCGGTGCCGCTCTGGATCCGCAACGCGCCCACGCCGTTGATGAAGGGCCTCGGCTACGGCAAGGACTACCGCTATGCCCACGACGAAGCCGAAGGCGTGGCCGCCATGGAGTGCCTCCCCGACAACCTGCGCGGGCGGCGTTATTACCACCCGACCAGCCGCGGGGCGGAGGAGGACCTCGCGCGGCGGCTCGAAGCCGCGCGGCGCATCCGCGAGCGCATCGGGCGGGACGACGAGTCGTAGCGGTGGGCACGCCCGCGCCGGCGCCCCAGCGGATCCTGGCCGTGGACGACGACCCGGCCGCGCTCGACGCGGTGCGCCAGATCCTCACCCAGCACGGTTACGAGGTAGTGACCGCGCCGGACGGGGAGGCGGCCTTGGCGCTGCTGCGCGAGCAGACCTTCGACCTCGCGCTGCTCGACGTGGGCCTGCCCGGACGGGTGTCCGGTTACGACCTCTGCCGCGCCATCCGCGCCGACGCGCGGCTGCGGCACGTCCCGGTCATCTTCCTCACCGCGCATGGCATGGTCATGGACGAGAAGCAGGGCGAAGAGGCCGGCGGCGACCTGTACCTGGTAAAGCCGGTGCTCGCCTCCCGGCTCGTGAACATGATCGGCATGTTCCTCTCGGCGCAGGGACCGCTGCGCAGCAAGCGGCGGCCGCGGTAGCGCACGCTTGACGCTGCCGCGCCTGTACACGGACCTGGCCGGGCGACGGGACGATTCGCTCGGCGACGCGCGTTCTTGGTCCAGCGCGTTGAACCCGGCGGCGGGGCCGGGTATCGTCCCACCGGCCACGGTGTACCCCGGCGTCGAAGGAACCAGGGAGGCCTGAAATGAAGCGGGCAATCGCGATCGTCGCCGCGCTGTGTCTCGTCCATCACAGCGTCGCGTGGGCTGCGCCACCGGCGGGCGAGCTGGAGACGGGCATCCGGCAGGTCGAGAGCGGCGAGTTCGACGCCGCCGTCCTGACCCTCGACGCCGCCGCGCGGAAGCTGGCCGAGCAGGGCAACCGACCGAAGGACCTGGCGCGCGCGTACACCTATCTCGCGATCGCCTACCTCGAGCTGGGCCAGGAAGAGGCGGCGCGCGCGAAGGTGCTCGAGGCGCTGCGCGCGGACAAGGGCCTCAGGCTCGATCCCCGGCAGTTCCCGCCGAAGGTCGTGCGCTTCTTCGAGCAGGTGATGGCCTCCGCCCCCGCAGCCGCCGCCCCGACGCCGGAGCGCCCGACGAGCGCGGCTGCCCCTGCGCGTCCCGGCGCCACGCCCGCCGGCGCCACGCCGGCGGCGAAGCCGAAGTCCAAGGCGCTGCCGATCGCGCTCGGGGTGGCCGGGGCCGCGGGCCTGGCCGCGGTGGCTCTGGGCGCCTCGGGCGGCGGTGGAGACGGCACTCCGCCCGCCACGGTTCCCAGCGGCCCGACGCTCGCGAACCTGTCCGCCACCGTCGGCTCCTCCGAGCGGAGCGCGAACCTGAACTGCACGCAGAACGTGACGGCCACGGTCAGGGTCACCAACCAGAACTCCACGAGCGTGACCGTCACGGGCATCCGGCACGCCGACCGTTCGGTGAGTGGAGGATGCCGCCCGAGCGACCCCTTCACCTTCCAGCCGCTTGCCGGCAGCGTGGGCGCGGGCCAGACGGTCACCGTGCTGAGCGGCCCGCTCTACCGGACCGGCTCGGGGTGCTGCAACGGGGCGTGCAACAACGCGTTCTGCGAGATCCAGGCCGCGTTCACCGTGATCACGTCGCTCGGCGAGATCCCGGCCGGCGCGTTCAACTACGGCGTGACCTTCAGCGGCTGCGTGCAGTGCGCGTCGGGCGCGGGCGCCGATTGCGCGCGACCGGGCCCGTTGCGCTAGAGCGCCCTCGCTGGAAACGGTCTTCGCCGAAGCCGCGATCTGTTCCGGAACTAATTCAGCGCTGAACGATCTCGCGGCGTACGGCGCTGGCCGCGGGACGCCACCGAAGCGAGAGAGCGGCGCCGCCGAGCTTCAGCCCTGCGAGGTCGGCAGTCCGGAGTGGCTCTGTCGCCTGCACAGCGGATGCTGGTGGCGAGTCGCGTCCGCGGCCAAAAAGATGTTGCAGGCCAGGGCCCGAACGACAGTGCGACTCGGGCGCCGAGCGCCAGCCACCACCCGCGTGCCACTCCAACGCGTGGTCGTCACCGTCCGTTGCCGCCGTCCTCGCCCTGGCCGGCGCCCAGGATGGCGGCTACGCGGAAGCCGAGGTCGTCGCTGCTCAGCTCGGGCTGGAACTCCTCGCGGTAGCTGAGCTGCAGCCGGACGGCGCTTGCGCTGTACCAGGACCCTCCACGGGTCACCCGCATGCCGGCCGTCTCGTCGGCGTTGCGCCCGTCTTCCCGGTAGGGACGGGAGGCCGTGTAGTGTCGGAAGACCGTCTGCGTCCACTCGCGCGCGTTTCCCGACGCGTGGTACACGCCGTACCGGTTCGGCCGGTAGCGGGCGCGTGTCTCCGGCCAGCCGACGACCGTGACGGCCGCGTCGGGGTTCTTGCGCCAGTTGTAGAGCGCGGCCTGGGGCTCGCTCAGCTCCATGCCCAGGCCATAGTCGAAGCCGTCAGGCCCGCGCGCCGCCTTCTCCCACTCGGCCTCGGTGGGCATCCGGTACAGCCAGCGTCCCCGGCCCAGCCGCCGCGTGAGCCAGCGGCAGAAGGCATTCGCCTCGTGCCAGTTCACCAGCATCACCGGCTGGTCGTCCCGGCCGAATCGCGCGTAGCGGGGATGGGAGGCCGCGAGCCGCGCGGTCGCCTCCGACCATCCGCCCCGCTTCCACGACCAGCCGGCGTCCGTCCAGCACGACCGGTCCTCGTAGCCTTGCGGATCCGCCAGGAAGCGCCGGAACTCGGCGTTCGTCACCTCGAAGGCGGCCAGGTGGAAGGCGGGCACCCAGACCGCGTGCGCCTGCCCCGGGTTGCGCCGCTCGCCGATCGTGACGTAACCGCTCGGCACGAAGACGAAGGGCGCCGCCTGCTCGTCCAGG
>DATBIZ010000484.1:0-3452 GCA_036556645.1 Vicinamibacteria bacterium
GCCGGCGGCCCCACCCACGGCGGCGTGCCGAGGCGGATCGTCTGCGGCCCTTGGTCCTGGTCGGCCGGCGCCGCGCGCGGCGGCAGCGGGGGCGGCTCGGGCGGCTCCTCCGGCTGCAGCTCCAGCTCCGTTTCCGGCTCCGCGTCGGGCTCCGGCGCGGGGGCGGCGGCGGCGGGAGGCGGCTCCGGCGCCTCGGCGAACGACGACTCGATCGCGGCCGTGGAGTCGCGGCGGTCCTCGTCCATCCCGCGCGCCAGGTCGAGCAGCAGCTCCTGCGGGTTGATGCCCTCGTCGAGGGTCTCGTCGGTGATGTCGCGGGGCCCGACCGCCGTGGGCGTGCGCTCGGAGAGGCTGAAGTTGAACTGGCCCTCGCGCAGCCGGATGAGCTGCTCGAGCGCGAGCTCGATGCGCTGCCTCAGCACCGCGGCGCGCTTGTCCGGCGGGACCGCGCGCAGGCGCGGGTCCACGGGCAGGCTGTCCCAGGTGAAGGACGAGACGACCAGCCCCTCGCGAAAGACGATCGCTCCCTCGCGCACGCCGGCGCGGATCGAGAGGTAGCCGGTCTTCTTGCTGAACGAGACGATCTGGAGGATGTCGAGGAGCGGCAGGTCCTCGAGGTTGCCGGTGAGGCTCATGCAGGGAAAGCCATTCTCGGCGCGGGCGATTCTACACCGTGGCCAGGATCTCGTCGGCGATGCGAGGCAGCGCCACCGCCTGGTCCACCACCCCGGCCTCGATGGCGGCCTTGGGCATGCCGAAGATCACCGCGCTGTCCTCGCTCTCGGCGAGCGTCCGCCCGCCGGCGGCGCGGATCGCGCGCAGCCCCTCGACGCCGTCCGAGCCCATCCCGGTGAGCAGCACGGCCAGCGAGCGGCGGCCGTAGGCCTTCGCGACCGAGGCCATCAGCACGTCGATGGAGGGCCGGTGCAGCGCGCCGCGCGGCTCGTCGTCGAGCCAGACGTGGGCCTCGCCGCCGCGCCGCTTCACCTTCATGTGCCGTCCCGCCGGCGCGACCAGCGCCACGCCGGGCCGGAGCGGCTCGCCGTCCTCGGCCTCGCGCACGCGGATCCGGCTGCGCTGGTCGAGCCGCTCGGCGAGCGAGCGGGTGAAGCCGGCCGGCATGTGCTGCACGATCAGGAGCGGCGCGCCGAAGCCGGCGGGCAGCCGCGGGATGATCGCCTGCAGGGCCGGCGGCCCCCCCGTGGACGTGCCGATCGCCACCACGTCGGCCCGCTCCGCGCTCCGGTGCGGCACCGGCGAAGGCCCCGCCGGCGCCGCCGACGGGGGCCGGAGCAGGCGCTCGCGCGGCACGGCGGCCAGGGCCCGCACCTTCGCCACCAGCTCGCCCGACAGGCTGAGCAGGTCCATGTGCCCCTGCACGCTGCCCTTGTCCACGAAGTCCATCGCGCCCAGCTCCAGGCCGCGCAGCGTGACCTCGCCGCCGTCGCTGGTCAGCGACGAGAGCAGCAACACGGGCGTCGGGCACTCGGCCATGATCCGGCCCAGCGCCTCCAGCCCTCCCATCCGCGGCATCTTCACGTCGAGCGTGACCACGTCCGGGCGCAGCGCGCACACCTTCTCCAGCCCGTCCTGCCCGTCCACCGCGGTGCCGACCACCTGGATGTCGCCGGCCGCGCGCAGCATGCGCGTGAGCGCCTGGCGCACGAAGGGCGAGTCGTCCACCACCACCACGCGGATCACGCGCCGCCCGGCCGCCGGTCGCCCCGGTCGGGCGCCGGCCGCGCGGCCGCTCCCGCCGCGCCCGCCGGCTTCTGGTAGACCATCGCGCCGGGGAAACGGATCGGCGTGAGCACATCGGTGATGCGGGAGAGCGACTCCGCGTGGCCGAGCAGCAGATAACCTCCGGGAGCCAGCGCCTCGTAGAAGAGCCGCACCGCGCGCAGGATCATGGCGTCCGAGAAATAGATGAGCACGTTCCGGCAGAAGATGACGTCGAGCCCCGCGAGCCCCTCGTAGCTGGCCGGGTCCACGATGTTGCCATGCCGCAGGCGCACCATGCGGCGGATCGGCTCCTTGACCGCGGCGCCCGTTCCCTCCTTCGTGAAGTGGCGCTCCACCAGCGCGGGGCTCGTGGAGCGGAACGAGTTGTGGAAGTACACGCCTCGGCGCGCCTTCTCCAGCGCCACGTGGTCCACGTCGAGCCCCACGACCTGCACGTCCCAGTTCCAGAAGAACTGGCCGCTGTCGTACACGATCATGGCGACCGTGTGCGCCTCCTCGCCGCTCGAGCAGCCGGCGGAGAGGATGCGCACGCGCCGCGTGCCGTCGGCCGCGCGTCGCTCCTTCACCTGGCGCAGGATGTGGTCGGCGAAGACCTGGAGCTGGGTGGACTCCCGGAAGAAGTAGGTCTCGTTGTTGGTCAGGTGGCTGACCATGCGCTCCAGCTCCTCGGCGCGCTGCGGGCCGAAGCGCAGGTACTCGTAGTACTCCTCGAACGAGACCAGGTCCAGGCCGGCCAGCCGGCCGACCAGCCGCGCGCGCAGCGAGGCGCGCTGGTTGTCCTCGAAGTAGATGCCGAACCGCTCGTGGATGAAGTCCCGCAGGAGGCGGAACTCCTCCTCGGAAAGCTCGGTGTCGCGGTCCGAGGGGTGGAACACGGGTGCTTAGCGTGGGGCCAGCTTCTTGAGGGCGGCCGCGGCGGCCTGCCGCACGGCCGGAGAGGGATCCGAGGCCTTGACGTCCATCAGCGGCCGCATCGCGTCGAGGAAGCCGCCGTCGCCCAGCGCGTGCGCGGCCTCGGTGCGCACCTCGGAGGCGTCGTCGGCCAGCGCCGCGAGCAGGAGACGGCGGGCGCGCCGATCCTCGAGCCGTCCGGCCAGGTCCACGATCAACCGGCGTCCCTCGGGCGCGGCCGCGGGGAAGACGCGCTCCAGCTCCGGCAGCGCCGCCGAGCCCATGCGCCGCAGGGCCTCCCGGGCCGCGCCCTGCAGCGCCGGATCGGCGAGCGCGGCGGCGAGCGCGCCGGCCGCCCGCGCGTCGCCCAGCTCGCCCAGCGCGGTCACCACGGCCCGGCGGACCGTCGGGTCGTCGTCGTGCAGGCGCGCGAGCAGGCCGCTCGCGGACTTGCCGCTGCGGATGCGGCCGAGCGCGCCGGCCGCGGCGCAGCGGACGCTCCAGTGCTCGTCCTCGAGCGCGAGCAGCAGCGGCGGCACCGCCTGCGGGTCGCCGATCGCGCCGAGGCTCTCCGCGGCGGCGCGGCGCAGGTTGCGGTCGGGGTCCGCGAGCACGCCGAGCAGCGGCCGCACCGCGGCGACGTCGCGCATCGCGCCGAGCGCCTCGACCGCCGCGAAACGCAGCTCCTTGCGCTTGTCCGAGAGGAACGGCAGCACGCGCGGCACCGCCTCGGCGTTGCGCACCTGGCCCAGCGAGCGCAGTGCCACGAAGCGCATGCGCGGGTCCGGGTCCTCGAGCAGCGGCAGCAGGTCGGGCAG
>DATBIZ010000485.1:0-16471 GCA_036556645.1 Vicinamibacteria bacterium
GAGCTGGTCGTGCCCGAGGGCTACAACGCCGAGCTGACGACCGGCACGGTCAACGGCGGGCTGGACCTCGACTTCCCGGTCACGGTGCAGGGCCGCATCAAGAAGCGGATCGAGGTCACGCTCGGCCGCGGCGGCGCCCCGGTCCGGGCGATGACCACCAACGGCGGGATCTCGCTGCGGAGGAGATAGCCGGCGGCTCTTACCCCCGACGGTCCGCGCGCACCGGCGCCACCTGCTGCACGATGGAGTTGGTCACGTCGCGCGCGGCGCGCTTGTCGATGTCCTCGGGGGGCTCGTCGAGGAACATGCCCTTGCCCAGGTCGAGGCGGAGGCTGCGGCGGTCGGCGTCGCGCACCACGGTGACCAGCACGATCGGCGTCTCGACGAACTCCACGAGCCGTGCTACCCACCCACCGCCCAGGTTCGCATCCAGCGCCACCTGCTGGTGTGGCCCCATCCCGCCTCCGGCCCGCTAATCTACGGGGTACCTCGCGGTGATGCAAGCCGCCGGCACGTCGGTCGTGGCCAGGACCTCCGCGTCGCGGAGGGCAAAGATCACCGCCCGCAACTCATTGTGGACGATCGGGGGCCCGATGGGGCGGCCGCGGCCGGAAGGACCGGGCTGGCGCGGCGGGGTGACCAGCACCTTGCGGTGCAGCACCGGATCGGCGATGCCGAGGATCAGGTCCTGGCCGCCGTTGTGGAAGGTCGGGATCGTGCCGGGCGCGCCGACGTAGGGGTTGTCGGCCAGGATGTCCCGCGCCGGGTCCACGAACCGCGCGCCCAGCTCGATGGCCAGGGCGACGTCGATCTCGTAGACCCAGCCGGGGTGCTCGCGCGTGGCCTTGCCGCGCGGGCCGGCCAGGGCGTACGCCGACGCCGCGGCAAACGACGCACTGAAGGAGCTGTACGGGGAGGGCCATGAGTAGTTGACGATGTGCCGGACGATCGCGTTGACGTTGCGGGGTGCGTGGCCGACCACGAAACCGCCTGCCGTCTGTGCGTCGGTTGTCCACCAGTGTGTGCCCGGGCCCGCCCCCTTGTAGAGGTACATCCCCCAACCGGTCAACCGGCATAGGCAGCGTAGCGCCGAATACTGGATAAAGTCAAAACACTACTCGGAGCGCAGCGCGGCGAGGAGCGGGGCCCGGTGGATCAGCGCCACCGCGGCGCGCGAGACGAGCTGGCCGACGGCCACCACCGCCAGCAGCAGCAGCGCGAGCGAGCCGGCGGGGAACGTGCCCCCGCGCTCCACGACCGCGGGGGCGATGGCGACGAGCGCGCAAGCGACGCCGGTGCCGAGGCCGAGCGCGAGCAGCAGCGCGTTCTCGGCCAGCACCATCACCGTGAGGTGGCGCCGCCGGTAGCCGACCGCGCGGAGCAGCGCCAGCTCGCGGCGGCGCTCCAGCGCGTTGCGCAGCAGCACCGCGCCCAGGCCCACCGTGCCCAGCAGCAGGCCGAGGCCGCCCAGCGCCTGGAACATCGAAAGGTACGTGTTCTCGACGCGGAAGTAGCGGGCCAGGCGCTCGGTCGTAGGCACCGCGTCGAGGCCGTAATCCGCGAGCCGGCTCTCGAGCGCGGCCGCGACCTCGCTCTCGCGCCCGGCCGGCGCCTCGACCAGCAGGAAGCGGAAGCCCTGCCGGTCCGGGAACGCGCGCAGGAACGCACGCTCCGAGGTGATCAGCTCGCCCTGGAAGAGGCCGTTGCGCAGGGCGGCGACCAGGCGCAGCCGGAGCGGCGGCTGGCCCGGCCGCGTGACCACGACCTCGTCGCCGAGCTTGCGGTGCAGCACGTACGCGAGCGAGTTCGCGTCCGCGGCCACCGGGATCGCGCCGTCCGGCAGCTCCCGCTCGAGCAGCAGCCACGGGTTCGCGCGCTCGGCCTCCGTCGCCGCGAGCGAGGACTGGAACGAGAAACGGCCCGCGCGCAGGAATCCTTCCGGCGCGCCGAGCACGGTCGGGTTCTGCGGGCGGTACAGGTTCAGGCAGCTCGCGTCGTCGCCGGGCTGCAGGCGGAAGCGCTCGAAGCGCACGCCTCCGAGCGCGGCCTCGCCCGCCAGGTTCAGCGCCTCGAGCCCCGCGGCGGTGTGCGGGTCGTGGTGCAGCGGCAGCACCGACGTGGCCACCAGCGCGTAGCCGCCGGCCGGGCCCTTCGGATCGCCTGCGCCTTCGCGAGCGTCGCGGCGGAAGGCGCCCACCGAGACGATCACGAACGTGGCCGCGGCGATCAGCGCCACGCACAGCGCGCTGCGGCCGGGGCGGTAGGACGCGTTGCGGAACCCGAGCCAGGCGACCGGCCGCGCGCCGGCGCCCTTGGGCAGGCCCTGCCGCCGCGCCAGCCAGCGCCACTGCCCGGCGATCGCCGCGGCCAGCAGCAGGAGGCCCGCGCCGAAGAACGCGCCGGCGGCGGGGATCACGTCCCGCACGGCCGCGACGAGCAGCAGCCCGGCGGCCAACGCCCCGCCCACGGCGAAGCGCGCCGTGCGCCGGGTCGGCCCGAGGTGGGCCTCGTCTCCGCGCGATCCCGCCAGCAGCGCCCGCGCCGACACGCGCCGCAGCCCCCGCAGGGTGAGCGCCACGCACCCGACCGCGGTCAGGATGCCGGCCAGCGCGCCGATGGCGAGCGAGGCCGGCGTGGCGACCAGCCGAAGCTGGTCCGTGCCCACCGCGTCCACCCAGAACGTGCGCATCGCCCAGAGCAGGGCCGCGCCGTAGGCCCAGGCCGCGGCGGTGCCCGCGAGCGCGCCCACCACGGCCAGCGCCGCGCCTTCGAGCACGAGGCCGCGCCGCACGCGGGCCGGTGTGAAGCCGACCGCGCGGAGGAGCCCGACCTCGCGCGTGCGCTGCTCGACCCCGAAGCGGAAGAAGAGCGCGGTCAGCAGCAGCGCGGCCGCGACCAGGAACGCGCTGAAGTACAGGAAGTACTCCCCGAAGTCGGTGGTCCCCTCCGACGCGCGCAGGCTGTCCGCGCGCACGGTCTCCACCGCGTAGGCGGTCCCGATCGGGTCGAGCTCCGCGCGCAGCGCCTGCGCGTACCGGCCGGCGAACGCCGCGTCGGCGCCGGGGGGAACGGGCACGCGCACCGACGTGAGCCGGCCCAGCCGGTGCCCCCACAGCTCCTGGCCGCGCGCGAGGGGCACGAACGCCTTCGGCGTCGCGCGATGCCGGTCCCAGTACGCTTCGTCCGGCTTGCGCACGCGGGAGAGGTCGATCGGGAACGGCGGGTCCCAGTCGGCCAGTTGCGCGGAGCCGGTGATGCCCGGGTAGTCCGGCGTGAGGTCGCGGTCGGCGGCCAGGCCCTCCATCGGCACGACGCTCGCGAGCGTGAACGTGGCGTGCCGCTCCTCGATCCGGCCCTCTTCGAGCCAGAGGAAGTATGCGAGGGTGACCGCGTCGCCGGCGCGCGCGCCCAGCTCGCGCGCGGCCCAGTCGTTCAGCACGATCGCGTCGCCGGCCGGTGCGCCACCGGACAGCGCCGACCACGGCGCGCCGTCCACCGCCGACACCAGCGAATACGGGACCTCGCGGCCGTTCGCCGCGATCGTGTTGGCCAGGTAGGTCAGCACGCGCTGCGGCGCGGCGCCGACCGTACGCGCCGCCTCCACCGCCGCTTCCGCGGTCGCGTCGTCGAGCAGCGCCTCTTCGCGCTCGACCGCGATCGCCGTCCCGCCCGCGACCGGCCGCGCGGCCACGCCGAGGTCTCCGAGGCTCGCCGCCTCGCGCAGGAGCCCGGCCGCGGCATCGCCGGCGACAGGCGTGGCCTCCACCGCCGGCGCGGCATCGAGGAGCAGCGCGTTGACCGCCGCGGGCTTCGCGAGCGTCCGCTGCAGCAGCCGCAGCGGCACGAACAGCGCGCGCACCGACTGCTGCTGCGGGCGCAGCGCGAACTCGCCCAGCGCCGCCGCCGCGAGCGGCGTGCCCGCCGCCAGCCGCAGCGTGCGGCCCTGGTCGTCGCGGCGGCCGTAGAGCGTGGCCGCGGAGACCTCCGAGGGCTGCTGCACGCGGAGCAGCAGCGTGTCCCCGGCCGACGCGCCCAGCTCGGCCGCCAGCGGCGCGCTGGGCAGCGCGTCGCGCGGACCGGCCGCGGGCGCCGCGCGCCCGTGCAGCCGCCAGAACCGCTCGTCCACCCCGTACACGAGCACGCCGGCCGCGCGCCGGCCGCTCTCCTCGTGCGTCACCGCGCCGTCGAGGATCACCAGCGGCGCCAGGCCGAGGAACGACGCGCCGAAGGCCGGGCGCTGTTCGACCTCGCGGGCGAGGTCCTCGCGGAAGAAGCGCGTCGCGCGGACCGCCACGTCGGCCTGGCCGAGCCGCTGCGCGACCAGCCCGCGCAGGCTCGCGCGCACGGAGTCCCCCACCACCAGCGCGCCGGTCAGCACGGCCACCGCCGTGGCCACGCCGAGCACGACCGCCAGGTGCGTCCGCCAGTAGTGCCGCAGGCTGCGCCGGACCAGCGTGGAGGCGCGCATCAGGTCCCCTGGAGCCGCCCCTCCGCGAGCTGCCAGCGCACGGGCAGCCGCGCCGCCAGCTCGGCGCTGTGCGTGACCACGACCAGGATCGTGCCCTGGTCGCGGTGGAGGTCGAGCAGCAGCGAGGCGACCGTGTCCGCGGTGTGGCGGTCGAGGTTGCCGGTCGGCTCGTCGCAGAGGAGCAGCACCGGCTGGAGCACCAGCGCGCGCGCGATCGCCACGCGCTGCCGCTCGCCGCCCGAGAGCTGGGCCGGCCGGTGGTCGGCGCGTGCGGCCAGGCCGACCTGGTCGAGCAGCTTTCGCGCGCGGTCCACGTGGGGCGAGGCGTCGCCGGTGACCAGCGCGGGGGTCAACACGTTCTCGAGCACGGTGCACTGCGGCAGCAGGCAGTGGTCCTGGAACACGAAGCCGACCTGCCGGTTCCGGAACGCGGCCAGCTCGGCCTCGCCCAGCGCGAACGGGTCGACGCCGTCGAGCGTGACCTGGCCCGAGGTCGGCGGCTCGAGCGTGCCCAGGATGTAGAGCAGCGTGCTCTTCCCGCTGCCGGACGGGCCCATCACCGCGACGGCTTGGCCGCGCCGCAGCTCGAAAGAGACGCCGCCCAGGATCGGCAGCGGCCCCGCCGCGGTCGGGTATTCCTTCCGGAGGTCCGTCACGCGCAAGAGTCCGCCCGTCCAAGATGTTGACGGCACTACCATAAAGCGGCTACCCTCCGGCTCCCGCAACGAGGCAGGTGCCGCGCTGAAACGCCTTTCGCGCCATGCGACGTTCCCATTCGCGATGGCGCTTGCCCTCGCCGGCGCCGCGGCCGCGCAGGAGTCCTTCCCACCGCCGCCCGAGCCGCGCCGGCTGCAGGCGATCCGCGCGAGCGGGCCGATCACCCTCGACGGGCGCCTGGACGAGCCGGACTGGGCCGCCGCGGCGGCGGCGGGAGGGTTCCGGCAGATCGAGCCCCGCCAGGGCGAGCCCGCGACCTTCGACACCGAGGTCAGCGTCGTCTTCGACGCCGAGAACCTCTACGTGGGCGCGCGCTGCCGCGACGCGCTCGGCCCGGCGGCCGTGCGGGTGCGGAACCTGCGCCGCGACTTCGACTTCGGGACCGACGACGTCTTCGGCGTCAGCTTCGACACGTTCCGCGACGGCCACAACGCGATGGTGTTCGAGACCAATCCCTGGGGAGGCCGCCGCGACCACGAGGTGCTCGACAACGACCTGCAGGACCTGCAGTGGGACGCGGCCTGGCGCGTGCGCACCGAGCGCAACGGCGACGGCTGGACGGTCGAGATGGCGATCCCCTGGCACACCCTGCGCTACCCGCCGCGCGCCGGAGAGTGGGGGGTCAACTTCGTGCGCGTGATCCGCCGGCTCAACGAGACCACCGGCTGGTCGCCCTGGCCGCGCGCCTACAACCCCTATCGCATGAGCTACGCCGGCGTGCTCAGCGGACTGGAGCCGCCGCCGCCCGCCACCAACGTGCGGCTGCAGCCCTACGCGGTGATGCGCGAGCAGCGCGGCAGCGAGCCGGGCACCACCTCGGACGTGGGCGGCGACCTGAAGTGGGCGATCAACCCCGGCACCGTGCTCGACGTCACGATCAACACCGACTTCGCGCAGGCCGACGCCGACCGTCAGGTGGTGAACCTGACCCGCTTCTCGGTGCTGTTCCCCGAGCAGCGACCGTTCTTCCTGGAGAGCGCGAACCTGTTCTCCGCCGGCCTCGAGCGCGCGGTGCGGCCCTTCTTCAGCCGCCGCATCGGCCTGCACGAGGACGGCACGCCGATCGCCCTGCACGGCGGCGCGCGCCTCACCCACCGCACCGGAGACCACAGCGCGGGCGCGCTGCTCGTGCGCCAGGCGGGCAGCGACTCGTTCTCGTCGACCACGTTCGGGGTGGGCCGCTTCGTCCGGAACGTGGGCCGCGAGGGGCGCCTCGGCGCGCTGGTCGCCACGCGCCACGACGAGGCGGCGGCGCGTGCCGCCGTGTCCTCGTCCACGAACACGGTCGGCGCGCTCGACGCGTTCCTGCGCCCGGCCCCCCACGTGTTCGTCAAGGCGATGCTGTCCGGATCGGCGACCAGCGGCGCCGGCGGCGACGGCCTGGCCGCCTCGCTCGACCTCACCCACCAGGGGAACAGCGTGACCGCGGAGGCGATCGCCGAATACGTCGGCCCCGGCTACCTGCCCGCGACCGGCTTCCTGAGCCGGCCCGACCTGATCCGCAGCCATCCGGGGCTCACGCTCGACCTGCGGCCCTCGTGGAAGCCGCGCTTCATCCGGCGCTTCACGTTCCACTCGAGCGCGAACATCTTCCACCGCGCGTCCGACGGGCGCTTCGAGGAGGCGCAGTGGTTCGTGCCGCTGCTCGGCGCCTGGTTCAGCGACAGCGGCTGGCTGCTGACCTACATCATCCCCAACTGGCAGAACCTCGAGGCGCCGTTCAGCCCGCTGCCCGGCCTGCGCGTCGAGGCGGGCAAGTACCAGTACAACCGCTTCCTGCTCTCCAGCTCGACCGACACCTCGCGCCGGTTCGTGCTGCGCGGCGACTTCGAGACCGGCCCCTTCTACGACGGCCGCTCGCAGATGTTGACCGTGGCCGCGGTGGCCACGCCGAGCCCGCGCGCGTCGCTCGCGCTCTCGTACACGCTCAACGCGCTGCACGACATCGGCCTCGACCGCGCCGATTCGACCACTCACCTGTTCGCCCCCAACCTGCGCCTGGCGCTCGACCCCAGCCTCCAGCTCGCCCTCTTCTACCAGCGGAACACCGCGGCGCAGCTCTCCACCTGGAACGCGCGCCTCTCCTGGGAGTTCCGCCCGCTCTCCTACGTCTACCTGGTCTACAACGAGCGCGCGCCGCTGATGACGCCCTCGGGCCTGTTCACGAGCCAGGCCGCGCGGCCGGCCACCGACCGCCAGCTCATCCTCAAGGTGACGTTCAACAAGCAGATCTGACGGCGCGTCCCTCCTACGGCCGCGCGCCGGCCGCCAGGGACGAGGGGCGGGCCGGCGCCGCGAGCTGCGCGTACACCTCGATCGCGCGGTCGGCCATCCGCGCCGCGTCGTAGGACCGGCGCACGCCCTCGGCGCCCCGGCGGCCGAGGTCGCCGGCCAGCGCGGGATCGTCGCGCAGGCGGCGCAGCGCCTCCGCGAAGGCAGCCGGGTTGCCGGGCTCGACGAGCAGCCCGCCGCCGGTCTTCGCGATCATCTCCGGGAACGCGCCGTGCCGCGGCTGCACGACCGGCAGGCCGCTCGCCATCGCCTCGAGGACGTAGAGGCCCTTCGGCTCCACGTACGGGCTCGGCACGCTGAGCACGTCCACGGAGCGGAAGAACGCGGCCTTGGCCGCGCGGTCGAGCGTGCCGTGGTAGCGGAACTCCGCGCCCAGGCCCCCGCTCTCGAGCTGGCGCCGGATCGTGGCCAGGTACTCGCGGTGCTCCGGGGCCAGGTAGCCGGCCACCTCCAGCCGCGCCGCGGCGCGGTCGCCGTCGCCGCCGCGCAGCAGGCGGTAGGCCTCGGCCAGCAGGTGCAGGCCCTTCTCCGGCGCGATGCGGGCGAAGTAGCCGACGGTGAAGGGGCGGTCCGCCGGGCGCGGCGGCCGGTCGGCGACACCGCGTTCGAGGTGGATCCCGAGCGGGATCGTGTGCACGCGCTCGCGCGGCAGGCCAAGGTATCCCGCCATGAACCCCGCGTAGTAGTCGCTCACCGCGAAGAAGCCGTCCACCACCGGCACCTGCTCGCGGATGAGCGCCAGCGACTGCGACCGGTACGGCTCGATCAGGTTCTCCAGGAACAGGTCCTCGCCCTGAAGCGTGCAGCCGACCGGGCGGCCGAGGCGGCGGCGGATCGGCCCGGCCAGCCCGAGCAGCAGCGTGTTCGGCAGCACGATCACGTCGTAGGGCGGCTCCCCTTCCAGGAAGTGCAGCAGCTTCTCCACCTCCTTGGCCTGGAAGCCGTGCTCGCCCTTCAGCATCGAGACGGTCAGCTCGCCCAGCATCTTGGGGTTCACCGAGACCGAGCGCCCGGTGAGCGCGCGGATCACCGCGGTGGAGTCCCAGATCTTGTCGAGCACCCACGGCGTCCGGCGGAAGAGGGGCACGTGCTGCTGCAGGTACACGCTGACGCCGCCGAAGAACACGCGGTCGTCGCTGACGTTGGGCTCGTCGGTGACCGTCGGGGTGTAGATGGGCAGCAGCGACACGTCGTGCCCGCGGGCCATCATCTCGGCGGCGAGCGCGTTGTCGCGGAGGCAGCTCCCGCAGTACATCGCGCCGGCGCCCGCGGTGATGGCCAGGATCCTCATCGCGCCGGGATCAGGCCAGCGCTTGCTGGTACGCGCGGCGCGCGTAGAGGTGGTCGAACAGGTTGCCCTCGTGCGGCTGGTCCCAGCTGATCTGGGGCGTGGGGATCGGGCCGAGGTTGAGCCGGTGCACGAGCGGCGAGGCGAGGATCCGGCGCTCGATCTGCGGCTCCGAGGTGATCGCGCTGAGCACCAGGGTGGGGCCGAGGCGCTGCGGGACCTCTTCGGGCCGCACCTCGACCACGCTCGCGAACGGGAACAGGAACTCCCGGTTGGCGAGCGCGTGCTCGGGGCTCTGGCAGCGCACGATCGTGGGCAGCAGGTACGTCGAGCCGTCCCAGGTGACCAGCCGGCCGCCCGGGCGGTGCCTCGCGGTCACGTCCTGCGCGCCGCCCTGCGCGAGGCCGTCGTCGATCGAGGCGGAGATGCGCGCGGCCACCTGCGCGCTCGCGAACGGCGCGATCTGCGCGGCCTCGTCCTCGGCCGCGCGCGGCCGCACCGAGGCGAGGCGCGCGGCCAGCGCCTCCGCGATCGCGTCGCCGTTGGCGGTGACCCACACGCCCGAGGCGTTCACGCACGAGCGGCCGGAGTTCTCCAGGATCGAGGCCACCATCACGTCGAGGTAGCGCTCCCAGTGCGCCGAGGCGTCGGGCCCCAGGAACACCTTGCTGTACCCCGGGCCGTGCAGCTCCACGCGCGGGTCGCCGGCCCAGGCGCGGGTGGAGCCGACGTCGCCGAACAGCATCCCGCGGCCGGTGGAGCGCAGGATCTCGGCGGCCCCCGCGTGGTCGGCCGGGTAGTACCCGAACGCCTCCGGCGGGGCACCGGCCTTGAGCAGCGCCTGCACCACGCGGTACGGCGTCCAGGGCTCCGCGCTGCCCGGCTTGAGCACCAGCGCGGTCTTCATCGCGAAGGCCGGCGCCCAGAGCGAGTGCACGCCGGGCGAGTTGCTCGGCAGCACCACCCCCAGCGTGGACCCGCGCGGCACGAAGCTGACCACGTGGCCGCCGACCTCGCCCGAGCCGCGGTCGAGCACGGCCAGGTCGAGGCTGCGCGTGAGCCCGTCGAGCACCGCGCGCATCTGCGCGAGCACGCCGCGGACCTTCTGCATGTTGCGCCGGACCATCACGTGGGGCAGCCCGGTGGTGGCCGAGGTCTGGCGGACGTAGTCGTCCGGCGTCTGCTCGGAGTCGCCCAGCGGCAGCGCGTCCTCGAAGAAGTGGGCGGCCGCCCGCCCGCAGACCGCGATCAGCTCCTCCACGCTGGTGCGCGCGAGCCGGTCGCGCATCTTCTCCTGCGCGGCGGGGCCGAGGTCGCGGCGGACGAGGCCGGGGTTGGCCTGGCTGACCTCGACGAACGGCTCGCGGGTCTGGAAGTGCGGCACGCGCGCCACCTCGAGGCTCACGTAGGGCCGGCCCTGGCGCAGGACCGGGATGTGCAGCGGCCTGGCCATCAGTACACGCCCTCCACGACGGTGGACTGCAGCCGCGAGAACGGGCGCACGTTGCGCACGCCGTCCCACGGGTAGGCCTCGCAGGGCGCCTCGCGCTCGGCCTCGTCCCGCTCGAGGAAGCGGGGCATGAAGAACTCGCGCGTGAGCGTGGTCAGGCGCACGCGGCCGGTCTTCCCGTATGCGACCGGCCGCTCCGGCTCGTCGGGGTCCACCACCTCGATCATCGCGCGCGGCGCGGGCGGGTAATAGATGATGTCGAAGCTGTCGCCCGGCTGGCGCGGCTTGTGCACGGCCAGCCCCATCAGCGTGTTGCCGTAGGTGGGCGCGAAGTAGCCGCCCTCCATCAGCTCCTCGACCGCGAAGCGGTGGTATTGCGGCGTCATCTCGGTGCCGCCGCAGAACACGCCGGTGATGCCGGCCTTCTTCAGCGACACCTTCTCGCAGAGCGCCTCGAGCAGCTTCGGGGTCGTGAACAGGCAGCGGACGTTGTCGTGGGCGCGGATGACCGTGAGCGCCTGCTCGATCACGTGCTGCTTGTAGGCCTCGGCGCCGGCCGGGTCGCCCCGCTTGATCAGCTTGATGACCCAGCGCGGGTCGAGGTCCACCATGAAGCAGATGCCGCCGCGGTGCTGGGCCAGGTGCTCGACCGCGAGCCGCAGCCGGCGCGGTCCGCTCGGCCCCACGTGCAGCCAGTCGGCGCCCTTGGGGAAGAACTCGTCGGGCAACGTCTCGCTGAACGCCTCGTAGTCGATCCGGAAGTCCTCGATGCTGATGCGCGACTTGGGCACCCCGGTGCTGCCGCCGGTCTCGAACACGTAGACCGGCTGGTCCGCCAGCCCCTTCGGCACCCAGCGCCGCACGGGGCCGCCGCGGAGCCACTCGTCCTCGAAGAAGCCGAACCTCGCGAGGTCGGCGTACGACTTCACCTCGCGGCGCGGGTCGAAGCCGGCCTTCCCCGCCCACTCGATCCAGAACGGCGCCCCCGTCTTCGGGTCGAAGTGCCACTGCATCAGCTCGCGCACCCACGCGTCGAGCCGGGTGCGCGCGGCCTCGGCTTGCGTGCGGATCGCGCCTTCCACGGTGGTCATATGCGCGATGTTATCGCGAGCCCAGCGCCAGCTCGACGCGCGCGTACGCGGTGAACGGCCGGCCGGGGGTGACCGCGGCGTTGCCGAAGCCGCGCGTCGCGTACTCCTCGTCCGTGACGTTCTTGCAGTGCAGGCTCCACTTCAGGCGGCCGCGCCGGTACGACGCCGCCACGTCGAGCGTCAGGTAGGGGTCGATCTCGAACGCGTTGTCCTCGGCCGCGAAGTGCCGGCCGACGTAGCGGGCGCCCAGCCCCAGCCCGAAGCCGGCGTCGAACTGCTTCATGACCCAGAGGCTGGCCAGGTGCCGCGGCGCGAACGGCGGCTGGTTGCCGCTGCGGTCGAGCACCACGAAAGCGGGCGGGGCCAGCCGGACGATCTCGGTGAAGCGCGTCAGCTCGGCGTCGGTGTAGGCGTAGGACCCGAACGTGAACCACCCGCGCGCGACCTCGGCCGACACCTCCAGCTCCGCGCCGCGCGAGCGCTGGTCGCCGAGCTGGCGCGAGATGCCGGTCGAGTCCGGGATCGCGATGTCCTCCTTCTCCAGGTGGTACAAGGCGAGGGTGGCCAGCCCGCGCCCGCGCAGGAAGCTGCGCTTGGCGCCGACCTCGAGCTGCCGGCTCCTCTCCGGCGCGCGCTCCCCCACCACCAGGGTCGAGGGCGGGCCGAACGCGCGGCCGGCGCTGGCGTAGAGCGACAGCCGGTCCACCGGCGTGAACACCAGGCCGGCCAGCGGGCTCACCTGGGTGTCGTCGCGGGTCGTGCGGCTGAGCGGCTCCTCGTAGTCGAGCGCGTCGAGGCGGGCGCCGGCCAGCAGGCGGAGCTTGTCCGAGATCACGACGTCGTCCACGAGGTAGGGCGCGATCATGGTGGCGCGCGCGTCGCCTCTCTGCGAGAGGCCGGGCACGATGAACGGCGGCTGCGTGGCGGTCTCGATCGGGTCCTCGAGGCCGATGAACGGCAGCGCGGCCACGTCGAGCGTGAACTGGTCCGTGTAGCGCGTCACCTCGAGCCCGGCCATCAGGTTGTGGCGCAGCCCGCCGGTCGCAAAGGTGAACACGCCTTCGAGCTGGTTCCCGAAGAGGGCCTGGCGGTCGTCGAGCAGCGTCATGCCGCGGGCGACGATGAAGCCGCCGATCGGGCTCGGGAACGCGCCCGAGAGCAGCGTGCCGTCCGACACCCAGTCCAGCTTCGTGTAGTAGAGCCGGTCGCGCAGCAGCACGCGCTCGCCGAGCCGCCGCTCGGCCTCGAAGCGCAGGCGATAGAGGTCCTGGTCCGACCGGTCGAACGGGGACTGGTACGAACGCGTGCGCGGCACGTCCGGCAGGGTGTTGCCGACCAGCGGCAGGCCGCTGTCGGGCTGGAACTCGCTGCGGACGTACTCCAGCGAGAGGTTGAGGCGCGTGGCCGCGTCGGGCCGCCAGGTCAGCGCGGGGTTGACCGCGTGCTGCGCGCTGTCGGTGCGGTCGCGGTAGCCGTCCGAGCCGCGCGTGAGCGCGTTGAGACGGAACGCCAGCGACCCGTCGGCGCTGGCCACGTTCGCGTCCAGCGTGCCCTCCAGCGTCTCGAAGCGGCCGTAGAGCAGGCTGACGTCCGCGAAGCGGCCCGGGCGCGGCTGCTTGCGCACCAGGTGGACCGCGCCGGCCACCGCGTTGCCGCCGTAGAGGAACGCGCCGGGCCCCTTCAGCACCTCGACCTGCCGCACGTTGTAGAGCGGGAAGAAGGTGGACTCCGGCTCCGGCACCGCATCGGTGAGCACCAGGCCGCTGCTCAGCGAGTCGAAGCCTCGGATGGTGAAGAAATCGAAGACGCCGAACCCGGAGGCGACGTGCACGCCGGACGCGTTCACCAGCGCGTCGCTGGCGACCAGCGCGGCCTGGCTCTCGAACAGCGGCCGCGAGACGACGCTCACGCTCGCGGGCGTCTGGTCGATCGGCAGCGGCGACTTGAACGCGGTGACGTTCAGCCCGGGGATCGTGGGCAGGTCGGCCTCCACGTCCACGACCTCTTCCAGGCGCGGCGGGTTGGCCGGCTCCGGTGGCTCGTCCTGGGCAAACGCGGGCGCCACCAGCGCCCACGCGAGAAGGCTCGCGGCCGCACGCAAACACGTCATGGCAGACCTCCAGAACGGGCTTGCGCGAGCATACGGCAGCGCGGTCGGCGGCGTTCGCCGGCGCATGCAAAAAGATGCAAGCGCCCGCTCAGTCCGGTTCGCCCTGTAGGACGAAGGCCGCCCAATAGAAGGGCTCACGCCACCGGCGTTCCGCCCGCAGCGTGAGTTGGGCATGTCGCAGCGCGGATGCGGGCGTGCGCCCCCCGTGCAGCATCTCGCGGTAGAAGACGCGCATCAGCTCCCCGGTCGCTTCGTCGTCCACCTTCCAGAGGCTGGCCACCACGCGCCTGGCGCCCGCGTGCATGAACCCCCGGACGAGTCCGACCAGGCCCTCACCTCTCACATGGTTGCCGAGCGCCGAGCTGCAGGCGCTGAGAACGACCGCCTCGACGGGCAGATCGAGGCGATAGATGTCGTGCAGCCGCAGGAAGCCGTCCTGTGGACGGCCGCGCTCGTCGAACATGGAAAGGACGATGCCGGAAGAGCCCGGGCTGTCGGCGTCGAACACGCCATGCGTCGCGAAGTGCACGAACCTGTATTGGCCGAGTGAGCCGCGGATCACCTGCGCCCGGCTCGCATTGAAGCCGCTGGCCAGGAGTGTCGCTCCCGCGGGAGCCATGGAGAGGATGGAGTCCGCCTCCTGCCGCGTGGCCACCAGCCGCGGGAACTTCGCCAGGTCGGCGGTCGGACCGGCAGGTGGGCCGGCGCCGCCGGCCGTGCGCGCGGCTCGTCTGTTCCGGAGTTTGGTCGTGGCGTTCAGTCTTGGATCATCGGGCTCGAACACCGGATCGGCCAGGACGGCGACGACGTTCGCCGCGGGGGCGCGGACACGGGCGTCTCGCCTCAGCACCGCCAGGACCGACGCGGACGGAAGGCTGACGATCTCATGGTCGACCGCCAGCGGCACCTGCGGTCGGCGCGCACCCGGCACGGGAAGCGCGGCGAACGGCAGGTACTGGAGCGCTCCGTCGCTGACCACGAGCAGGCGTCTGCCGGCGATCTTGTTCGCCACCGGCGCGAGGAGCATCTCGCTCAGCCGGGACGCCTCTGTCCAATACTCCGCATCGGCCTCCGCGGCGGCGAAACGGCGAGCGCGCTCCGTTCCGGTCGCGGAGAGACGCGCGGTCAGGAGCTGGTGCGTGCGCCGTGCGGCTTCTTCGATCCGTGCGCGCCCGGGAAGCTCGTGGCTCGAGTAGTCGCGGTCCGACACCGCCCAGAGGTAGCTCCGCTCTTCGCCCAGCGCGTACTCCAGAAGCAGGGTATCGGGGGAGAGCACCTCTCGCTGGACCTCGGCCAGGGTCAACGGCCGCGGCTGCGCGAGCGCGGCGTGGCGAGGGCTCGCGCCCCGGATCTCGGCCTGGAGCTGCCCATAGCGTCGCTCCAGGTCGGCGTACTCGTCTGCGAGCGCCTTCGCGTCGGAGCCGGAGGCCTCCCCGACGAGCCGGGTTCGGCGCTCCGACCAGTCGTCGAACGCCCGTTTCAGGACGGCCTCGCGCCGGAGCAGCTCCGGGTCCACGCCGCTTCGAATGTTCACGCCGGCCTCGAGCAGCCCGTCGAGCAGCGAGCGCGCCCGGGCGCGCTCGCTCGCGTCGAACGCCGCGGAGGCGAACCCCCGCCCCGCGCCACCGCGGTGCAAGCGCATCAGGACGTCCATGTGGAACTCGTGGTAGCGGTACACCGCCGCGAGATACGAGGCGCGAAGGTCGCGGTTCTCGGTCGCGGTGCGCAGCGAGTCGGCCACCGACACGGCCGCCTCGACGTGCGTCCGCGCGCCGGCGAGATCGCCGAGCAGCGCCGAGGTCCGCGCCAGGCCGAAATGCCCGCGCCCCTGTGTCACCCGGTCTCCCGCGGCGCGGCTCACCGCGATCGCATCGCCGAAATAGCGGACGGCCTCGCCAGGCCGCCGCAGGAGCAGGCGGACTTCGCCGAGGTCCGCGCGCGTTTCTCCCTCCAACCGCCGGTGCCTGACCGATCGCTGCGCCGCCAGGGAGCTTTCGAGGTACCGGCGAGCCTCGTGTGGCTGCTGGCGGAAGAGATGGACGACACCGATGTAGCGCAGCGCGATCGCACGCCACCGCTCGATGCCGAGCTCGTCCGCCAGGGCCAGCGCACGCTCGAACCGGCGCAGCGCACCCTCGTCGTCTCCGGACGCCAGGTACGTCGCGCCGAGCGACATCAGGACGTCCGCCGCGATCTGCTTGAGCCCGGCCTCCTCGAACATCTGCAGGGCGCGCTCCCAGTGCTTCAGTGCCGAGCGCGTGTCCCCCAAGTCGAGATGGGCCCTGGCCACACCGGTCAGCGCGCTTCCCTCCCAGACCACGTCGCCCATCGATTGCAGCAGCGCGAGCGCGCCCTCGAAGCGGCTCAGGGATTGCTGGTAGTGGCCGCGGCGCAGGAGCAGCCGCGCCTCGGCCACGAGGGTGATGGCCTGTTGCCGCTCGTCCCCGAGGCGGGCCCACAGCGACTGCGCCCGGTCGTAACAGGCGCGGGCCTGCTCGAACCGGCTCAGGTCCGAATAGACGTCGCCCTGCCACAGCGCGACCTGCGCCTGGCCCCGCGCGTCCCCGAGTCGATCCCACTCGCGGGCGGCGTCCTCGTAGAACGCGAGCGCCTCCTCCGGCCGGAAGTGGTAATACGACACGTCTGCCAGGCAACCGAACGCCTTCGCCCTCGCCGCGCCGCTGCCGGCCTGCCTGGCCAGCACGGCCGCGCGGCGGCAGTGCTCCCTCGCCGCGTCGAACGCGTCGTCGCGGTCGGCCACCAGCGCCGACGCGGTGCCTACGGCGCTTCGTACCTCGCTCGCGAGGACGCGGTCAGAGGATTCGTCCACGAGTGGAAGAGCGGCCTGGTAGCTTTGCAGCGACTGGCGCAGCAGGCCCAGTTGCGCGTAGGCGGCGCCGAGCCCGAGCGTCGCCCGCGCCGCGTCCCGGCGGGCGCCGGCGCGCGTCCAGGCCGTCACCGCCCACTGGTAGCGCTCGATCGCGCGATGGGTCTCCCGCTTGTCGTACTCGAGGCGCAGCCGCTCCGCCTCGTCGAACAGCGCCTGCGGGTCGGG
>DATBIZ010000486.1:0-16953 GCA_036556645.1 Vicinamibacteria bacterium
GACTGGAGCGGCACCAGCGGCGCGGCCGTCCTCGGCCCCCGGTTCCTCGCCACATGGCGCGCCGCCGACCATACCCGCCTGCGGCTGGCGCTGGGCTTCCACGCGCAGAGCGTGGGGTACGAGAAGCTGATCCAGGCCGACTACTTCGTGGACCTGACGGACCCCCGCTCGGTGCCGCTCGATCACGAGCGCTCGCGCCAGGTGGTGCTCGGTCTGGAGCGCGACCTGGGGCCGGCCTTCACCGCGCGCGTGGAGCTGTTCCACAAGCGCTTCGATCGGCTGGTGGTCGGCCGGCTCGAGTCGGAGATCGAGCGGGCGGCGCGGCTCGCCACCTACGACTTCCCCGCCGCGCTGGCCGCAGAGGTGCCCCGCGAGCGGATCATCACCACCACCCCCGTCAACGGGGCGGGCGGCCGCGCGTACGGGCTCGACGTCTACGTCTCGCGGCGGCCGCGGCCGGAGACGCGCCTGTCCGGGTGGGCCACCTACACCTACGGTGTCGCCCGGCGCGAGGCCTACGACCGCACGTTGCCGTTCGAATACGACCGCCGGCACGCGGGCTCGGCCGTGATGGCCGTGCGGGTGCGGGACTGGCTCGACGTCGCCGCCACCGCGCGGGTGGCGTCCGGCTTTCCTCGCACGCCCGTCCGCGGGCTGCGCGTCGCCCCGATCGCGGATACGGCGGACCTCGACGGCGACGGCCGGCGCACGGAGTGGGTGCCCGAGCGCGATCCCGAGGGCCGTCTCGTATACCTGGTGGACCTGGGCGGCGTCGAGAACCTGCTGAGCGCGCGCCTGCCCCTGTTCGCCCGGCTCGACCTGCGCGCCACGGCTCGTCCCGGCGGCAAGGGCAGCCGCTGGGAGCTGTACCTCGACGTGATCAACGTGCTCGACCGCGAGAACGTCGGCTTCGTGGACCCCCGGCTCGAGTTCGATCCCGGCGCCGAGCGGCCGCGGGTGGTCGAGGAGGGCAGCGCGTCGATCCCGTTCCTGCCCTCGTTCGGCGTCCGTTTCCGGTTCTGAAGTACACTGCCCGGCATGCTCCTGGCGCTCGCCGTGGCCGCCGGCCTCGCGACGCCTCCGGCCGCCGCGCCCGCGGAAGCGGCGTCTCCGGTCCTGCAGGTCTACCTCGTGCGGCACGGGCAGGCCTTCTCGAACCTGACCCCGAAACCGAAGATGACGGACCAGCAGCTCGACCACCTGACGCCGCTCGGGCGGGAGCAGGCGGCAGAAACCGGCCGCGCGCTCGCCGTGCGTGCGCCGGCGGCGATCCTCAGCTCGCCGGCCGGTCGCGCGCGCGAGACCGCCGAGGAGATCCGCCAGGCGGCGGGGGTGGCCGCGGCGCTGCGCGTCGAACCGCGTGTCCGCCCGCAGGGTGAGAGCGAGACCCCGGAGCAGGTGGCGGCGCGCGTGCTCGAGGCGGTGAGAGCCGAGCGCGAGCGGCACCGCGGGCGGGCCGTCGTGGTGGTGGCGCACAGCGAGGTGATCGGCGCGTTCCTGGCCGTCGTGCGCGGCGAGCCGGCCGCCAACGTCTCCATGGTCACGCTGCGGAACGGGTCGGTGAGCCTGGTCGAGCTCGACGGCGAGGGCCGGCCCGAGCTGGTCTTCGCCAACCAGCTCCCCGACGAGCTGCCTCCGCCGTAGGCCATGCCCGAGCTGCCCGACCTCCTGCACATCCAGGCCCGTCTGCGGGAGCGGCTGGCAGGCCGGTCCGTCACCGGCGAGCGCGTGCGAGACCCGGTCGTGCTGCGCTTCGCGGTCCGCGGCAACCTGTCGCTGCTGCTCGGCCGGCCCCTGCAGGACATCGTCCGCCACGCGCACTTCCTGGTCTTCCGGTTCGAGGGCCTGGACCTGGCCGTGAACCCGATGCTGGCCGGCCGCTTCCGCCTGGCCGCCCCCGGGGACAAGGACGAGTTCGCGCTGGTGTTCGCGCTCGCGTTCGGCGACGTCGAGCTGCGCTACCTCGACGACAAGAAGATGGGCAAGGCCTACCTGATCGCCTCCGGCGACTGGAAGGCCGCGCCGGGCATGCAGGGCGGCGGCGTGGACATCCTCTCGCCGCAGTTCACCCGCGAGCGGTTCGTGAGCCTGCTCAAGCACCGCCGCGACCAGGTGCGCGTGTTCCTGCTCGACAAGACCGCGCTCGACAGCCTGGGCAACGCCTACGCCGACGAGGTGCTGTTCGAGGCCGGCATCCACCCCAAGACCTGGTGCCGCTCGATCACGCACGAGCAGGCCGTGCGCCTGCACGACGCGATCGTGCGCGTGATGACCACCGCCGTGAAGGAGGTCGCCGAGAGAGGCGAGCCGATCGAGGTGAAGGTCCGCGATTTCCTGAAGGTCCGGCTCAAGGACGTCTGCCCGCGCTGCGGCTCGAAGATCCGCAAGGCCGGGGTGCGCGGGATGGACGCCTACTTCTGCCCGAAGTGCCAGCCCGAGACGCGCGAGGGCCTGGTGGACTGGCGGAAGACCGGCAGGTAGGCGACGGAACCGAAGCCGTACCCGTACCTGTACCCGTACCGGTTACCGAAACCGAACCCGAATCCGAACCCGAAACCGAATCCGAATCCGAATCCGAATCCGTCCCGATCCCGTTCCGATTCCGTTCCGTCCCGACTCCGTTCCGTTCCGAATCCGTTCCGTCCCGAATCCGTTCCGTTCCGTTCCGATTCCGATTCCGCGGAACGGAACGGTGCCGGCACCGGTACCGGTTCGGAATCGGATTCGGATTCGGAATCGGAATCGGATTCGGAATCGGATTCGGATTCGGTTTCGGGTGCGGGCACGGCCACGGCCACGGCCACGGATGCCGGCTTGCCTTACCGGATCGCCAGGATGTCCTCGAGCAGCCTCGGGTCGCTCGGCAGCTGCTCGACCGACGGCAGCCGCCGCGCCAGCTCCCTCCACCGCGCGTCGGCGCGAAACGCGCGCGCGAAGAGGGGCCGCGCCGGCTCGAGCCGTCCGTTGCTCGCCAGCGCCACCGCGGCCCAGAAGGCCATCTCCGCATTGTCCGGCTGCAGCGCCTGGGCGGCCGAGTACTCCCGCTCGGCGCAGCCCCAGTCCTTCGCGGCCACGCACTCGTCCCCGGCGTTCATCCGGTTGTAGGCGCGCGCCACGCCGACCAGCCGGCGCAGCTCGCGCAGCGGCGCCTCGTGGTCCTCGACGCGCAGGTCGTAGACGCGGTCGGCCCAGGGGCGGCCGCTGGACGTGGCCTTCACCACCAGCAGCGCCGCCGACTGGCGGCCGCGGATGTCGCCGCCCTCGGCCTCGGCCGCGTCGAGCGCGGCCAGCATCCGCTCCGCGAGGTCTCCCCTGGCCGCCTCGAACGCCCGCGCCATCGCCGGCCAGACCGTCGCCTTCTCCATCAGGTTGGCCTGGACGACGTACTGGCGGCCGGACTGCCCGCCGGCCGCCGGGATGTCGAGCCGGCCGGTGTGCGTGGCCACGTTGCCCTTCGCGTCCACCATGCCCACCTGCCGCACGTCGCGCCCGGAGTCGCCGGCCAGCAGCGCGGCCAGCGCCTCGGGCGCGGTGCGCCCGGCCCTCATCAGCGCCAGGCCGAGCGGGCCGTAGGAAGGCTCCACGAACGACTGCGTCGCCACCGCGCCGACGCCGGCCTCGGCCCAGGGCACCACCGAGCCCACCGAGAACCAATGGCTCTGGACGGCGACGCCCATCTCGCCGGTGGCGGGATCCCGCGCCACGATCGAGTAGGTGTGCACCGGGCGGACGGAGCCGGCGGCGAGCAGCACGAGCGGCGCGATCAGCAGCATGGCAGCCTCCGGAGCGGCCAAAGGATAGCCTGGACAGGCGCCCGCGCCCGGCGGGATAATGAGTGGTTGCGAAAGGAGACTGGATGAGCAAGGAAGACCTGATCGAGCTGCAGGGGGTCGTGACCGAGGTGCTGGCGGGCGGGAACTACAAGGTGAAGGTCGGCGAGAACCACGAGGTGCTGGCCCGGCTCAACGGCAAGATGCGCCAGTACCGGATCCGCGTGATCGGCGGCGACCGCGTCACCGTGGGCGTCTCTCCCTACGACCTCAAGCGCGGCCTCATCACCTACCGCGCGAAGTAAGCCTCCCCAGGACGACCACCCGGCGCGCCCCTTCTCTCGCGCCCTTATAATCCCGCCACGCACCCGGGAGGACCGCTGGACTGCTCCGTGGCCGTGCCGCGCGAGACCACACCCTCGACGGCCTTCCTGCGCACGCAGGTCCCGCGCCGGCACCCCTCCGCGGCCGTGCTCGGCGAAGAGCGCATGGGCGCGGCGGTGGCGGTCGGCGCCCACCAGGTGCTCACCGCGCACTACCTGGTGATGGGCGCCTCGAACGTCCAGCTCGCGGGGGCCGACGGCCGCCCGCGCCCGGTGCGCCGGTTCCGGCTCGACCACGAGACCGGGCTCGCGCTGCTCACCGTGGACGGCCCGCCGCTGCGGCCGGCCCGGCTGCGCACGGACGACGAGGTCGTGCCCGGCGAGCCGGTGTTCCTGCTGACCTGCACCAGCAAGGGCGAGCGCAAGGGAGCCACCGGCCACGTCTGCATGGTCGGACCCTTCGAGGCCTTCTGGGAGTACATGCTGGACCGCGCGATCATGACCACGGCCATCAACCCCGGGCTCGCCGGCGCTCCGCTGTTCGACTCGGACGGCCGGCTGGTCGGCATCGTGTCGCTGAGCCTGTCCGCGGTCGGCCGCTACAGCCTCGCCATCCCGATCGCGCTGTACCTCGCGCGGCGGGAGGCCCTCGAGGGCGAGGAGGCCCCCCGCCCCGGCCCCGGGCGGGCCTGGACCGGCATCTACCCGCAGGCCTACGACGGCGGCGTCGTGCTGACGGGTGTCGTCCCCGGCGGCCCCGGAGACAAGGCCGCTCTCGCGCGCGGCGACCTGATCCTCTCCGTGGACGGCCAGACCGTCGGCTCGCTGCGCGAGCTGTACGAGGCGCTCTGGCGCCACGCCGCGGGCGATTCGATCAGCCTGCAGGTGCTGCGCGACGGGGCGATCCGGGTCATCGAGGTCACCGCGGGCGACCGCGACGAGTTCTACAGGTAGATGATCCTGAAGGTCGCGCGCATCGGGCATCCGGTGATCCGGGCCACCGCGCGCGAGGTGCCGGCGGACAAGGTCCGCTCCTCCGAGTTCCAGCGCCTCCTCGACGACATGGTGGAGACCATGCACGAGTACGACGGCGTGGGGCTGGCCGGGCCGCAGGTCCACGTCGGCCTGCGCGTGGCGGTGCTCGAGGTCCCGCCCGCGGACGACCGCGCGCGCGAGCCGGTGCCGCTGATGGCGATCGTGAACCCGACGCTGACGCCGATCGGCGAGGAGACGGTGCCGGGATGGGAAGGGTGCCTCTCCGTGCCCGACCTGCGCGGCATCGTGCCCCGCCACCGCCGCGTGCGCCTCACCGCGCTCGACCGCAACGGCGAGCGCCTCGAGCTGGAGGCCGAGGGGTTCTTCGCGCGGGTGCTGCAGCACGAGTGCGACCACCTCGACGGGCGGGTGTACCTCGACCGCATGGACGGGCTGCGCAGCCTCTCCTTCCTGCGCGAGTGGCAGCGCTACCACCGCCAGCACGCCGGCGACGACGCCGAGGACGATGACTGACGGCACCGAGGCGTTCACCGACGCCGAGCGGCGCGTGCTCGCGCCCTACTTCACCAACCTCGACCGCCCGGTCTTCGCGCTGAAGAACCTGCCCGAGGTGGTGAAGGCGGCGCTGTTCGCCCGCTACTCGCGCTCGCCGAAGTCGCTGCGGCGGCTGTTCCTCGACGAGTTCCTCGACGGCCTGCCCGCCGCGGCCGAGGCGAGCGCGGTCGGGGTGCAGCGCTCGGAGCGGCTGTTCCAGCGGGTGCTGTCGGAGTACGGCGACGACTCGGTGGCGCAGCTCGGGGGCGCGCACGTGGCGGTGGAGGGTGCCTCGAACCTGCTCACCAAGGTGCTCGAGTGGGGGCGGCTGATGGCCTACCTCGAGCAGTCCACGCGTTACGTGCCCTACACCCAGCGCGAGGGCGGCCGCTGGCGCTACGTCGTCCCGCCGGAGCTGGAGGCCGTGCCCGCGCTGCGTGCCCGCTACGCGGCCGCCCTCGACGCCGCGTTCGCGACCTATGCGCGGTGGATCGAGCCGGCCGTCGAGCGGCTGGGACGCGAGCACCCGGCCGAGGCCGGCGTCTCGCCCGCGGCCTACGCGGCGACGATCCGGGCCAAGGCGCTCGACGCGCTGCGCGGCCTCCTGCCCGCGGCCACCCGGTCGAACGTCGGCATCTTCGGCAGCGGCCAGGCCTACGAGCAGCTCCTCCTGCGCATGCGCGCCCACGCGCTGGGCGAGGTGCGCGCGTGCGCCGACGCGCTGCTGCGCGAGCTGCGCGAGGTGATCCCCGCCTTCCTCACGCGCGTGGACCGCGCGGACCGCGGCGTCCGCACCAGTGCGTACCTCGCGGAGACGCGCGCCGCGGTCGAGGTGCTGGCCGGCGCGCTGCGCGGCGAGGACGTCGCGCCGCGGCCCGAGGTGGTGCTGGCCGACCACGACCCCGACGGCGAGGCGAAGGTGGTGGCGGCGGCGCTCTACCCGGTCTCGGACCGCCCGCTCGACGAGCTGCTGCGCCGCGCGCGCGCGATGACCACCGACGAGCGCACCCGCGTCCTGGCCGCGTGCGCGGGCGACCGCGGCGCCAACCGCCGCCATCGCCCGGGCCGCGCCTTCGAGCACGCGAGCTACCGCTTCGACGTGCTCACCGACTACGGCGCGTTCCGCGACCTGCAGCGCCACCGGATGCTCACCCTCGACTGGCAGCCGCTCACGCCGGCCCACGGCTACGACACGCCGGGCCTGATCGCCGGGCTGGGCGCGGCCGAGGAGTGGGAGCGCGTGATGCGCGACGGTGCCGGGCTCTTCGGGGACCTGAGCGCGGCGGGCCTGGGCGCGGTCGCCGCCTACGCGCTGCCCATGGCCTACCGCGTCCGGTTCTACATGGCGCTGAACGCTCGCGAGGCCATGCACCTGATCGAGCTGCGCACGACGCCGCAGGGCCATCCCGTGTACCGGCGCGTGTGCCAGCAGATGCACCGGCTCATCGCCGAGCAGGCCGGGCACCGCGCGCTGGCCGCGGCGATGGTGCACGTGGACCACTCCAGCGCCGACCAGGGCCGCCTCGATGCCGAGCGCGCCAGCCAGAGAAGGCAAGCTGAGCGCCTCGCCTGAGGCGCTGGCCGCGCCCGCCGCCCCCGCGCGCGCGGGAGGCGAGCCGCGGCTGTCGGGCTGGGGACGCGTGGCCGGCCCCGGGCGCGAGGTGCGCTCCGAGGACCTCGAGGCGCTGACCCGCGACGCGGTCCTCTGCCGCGGGCTCGGCCGCTCCTACGGCGATTCCTCGCTGCCGCCGCCGAGCCAGCCGGTGGTGGCGGCGACGCCGCTGGCGGACCGCATCCTCGCCTTCGACCCCGCCACCGGCACGCTGCGCGCCGAGGCGGGGCTCTCGCTGCGCGCGATCAACCGCCTCTTCCTGCCGCGCGGGTTCTTCGACCCGGTCGGCCCCGGCACGCAGTCCATCACGCTCGGCGGCATGGTGGCCGCGGACGTGCACGGCAAGACGCACCACCGCGGCGGGTCGTTCGGCAACCACGTCACCAGGCTGAAGATGCGCGTGGCGGACGGCCGAATCCTGGAGTGCTCGCGCGAGGCCGAGAGCGACCTCTTCCGCGCCACGATCGGCGGGATGGGCCTGACCGGCCACATCCTCGAGGTCGAGTGCCGGCTGGCCCGGGTGCCCACGCCCTGGATCTACGCGGAGACCGAGCGCATCGAGGACATCGACCGCTACATCGACGCGCTGAAGGAGGCCGGCCCGCGCTGGCCGTACACGATGGGTTGGATCGACTGCCTCTCGCGCGGGCGGCACCTGGGCCGCGGCATCCTGTACCGCGGCCGCTGGGCCGAGCCGGGCGAGGCGCCGTCGGAGCTGCCGCGGCCCCTGGTCCGCCCGTCGCTGCCGTTCGACTTCCCGGAGTGGGCGCTGAACCGCCTCTCGGTGCGCGCGTTCAACGCGCTCTACTACCGCAAGCAGGTCACGCGGCTCCGCCGCGGCATCGTGCACCCCGAGGCGTTCTTCTACCCGCTCGATTCGATCGGGCAGTGGAACCGCATGTACGGGCGGCGCGGGTTCACGCAGTACCAGTGCGTGCTGCCGGAGAGCGCGGGCCGCGGCGCGGCCCGCCGCTTCCTGGAGAGGCTGACCGCGCGCGGCGGCGCCTCGATGTTGTGCGTGATCAAGGACTGCGGCGAGCAGGGGCTCGGGCTCCTGTCGTTCCCGATGCGTGGGATCTCGATCGCGCTGGACATCCCCGTGCGCGACGACACCGCGGAGCTGGTGGACTGGCTCAACGAGCTGGTCGTGGCCGAAGGCGGGCGCGTGTACCTGGCCAAGGACCAGTTCACGCGCGCCGAGCGCTATCGGGCGATGGAGCCGCGCCTGGACGAGTGGCTGCGCATCCGACGGAGCTGGGATCCCGACGGCCGCCTGCGCAGCGCGCAGTCGGTCCGCCTGCTGGGCGACCGGCCGTGATTGGACTCGGCGCCGGCGGCGAGGGCCACCTCCGTCGGCGAATCGCCTTCGGCGGGCGAGGTGAATCGGATTGATGAAGGTTGCCTTTCTCGGCGCCACGCGCGGCATGGGCCGCGCGCTGGCGCGGCTGATGGCCGAGAGGGGCCACGAGCTGGTGCTGCTCGGCCGCGACCTCGAGGACCTCGAGCGGAGCGCGCGCGACCTCGAGGTGCGCGCCGGCCGGGGCCGGGTGGGCACCGCCCGCTGCGACCTGCTGCGCCCCGAGACGTTCGCGCCGGCGCTCGACGCCGCGCAGGCGGCGCTGGGCGGCCTGGAGGCGGTGGTGGTCACCGCCGGCCTGTTCGCCACCCAGGAGCGCCTGGAAGCCGACCTCGAGCTGGCCTCCCGCGTGCTGCAGGCCGACTTCGCGAACACCGTGCTCTTCTGCGAGCACGCGCGCCAGCGCCTGCTCGCGCGCGGCGGCGGCACGCTCTGCGTGTTCAGCTCGGTGGCCGGCGAGCGCGGCCGGAAGCCGGTCGTGCTCTACGGCGCGGCCAAGGCCGGCCTGAGCCGGTACCTGGAAGGGCTCGACCACCGCTACCGCGCGCAGGGCCTGCGCACCGTGTGCGTGAAGCCCGGCTTCGTGCGCACCTCGATGACGGACGGACTGCCCGCCCCCCCGTTCGCGGGCGACCCGGAAGGCGTGGCGCCGCGCGTGCTGCGCGCCATCGAGCGCGGGCAGCCGGTGGTGTACGTGCCGCCGATGTGGCGCTGGGTCATGCTCGTGGTCCGCGCCCTGCCCCGCGCGGTGATGCGCCGCGTCGCGTTCTGAGCTTGCTAGAATCGCGGCCGGGATGCCCCGGGACGTCGCCTCCACCGAGCGGGAGCCGGTCGACGTCCTCCTGGTGGACGACCGCGAGGACAAGCTCCTGGCCGCGGAGGCGGTCCTGGCCCCGCTCGGGGAGCGCCTGGTGCGCGCCACCTCGGGCGAGCAGGCGCTCCGCCACCTGCTGCAGGCCGAGGTGGCGGTCGCGCTGCTCGACGTGCACATGCCCGGCATGGACGGCTTCGAGCTGGCCCGGCTGCTGCGCGGCCGGGAGCGCTCCGGCCACACGCCGATCATCTTCGTGACCGCCGACGAGGACGAGGCCACCCTGGCCCGCGCCTACGCGCTGGGCGCGGTGGACGTGGTCCGCGCCCCGGTGGTGCCCGAGGTGCTGCGGGCGAAGGTGGCCGTGTTCGTGGAGCTGTTCCGCACGCGGCGCCAGCTCGAGAAGGAGGCCGCGCGCGTGCGGGCGCTCAACGAGGAGCTGGAGGCCTTCACCTATTCGGTGTCGCACGACCTGCGCGCCCCCGTGCGCCACGTGAGCGGGTTCGTGGACCTGCTCCGCCGGCGCGCCGACGCGGCCTACGACGACACCACGCGCCGCCACCTCGACACCATCGCCCGCTCCGCCGCCCACATGGGTCAGCTCATCGACGACCTGCTCGGGTTCGCCCGCATGGGACGCACCGAGCTGATGCGCACGCGCGTGAGCCTGGGCCGGCTGGTGCGCGAGCTGGTGGCGGAGCTGCGCGCCACCGGCGACGTCGAGTGGCAGGTCCAGGACCTGCCCGAGGTGGCGGCCGACCCCTCGCTGCTGCGCGTCGTGCTCGCCAACCTGCTCGGCAACGCGCTCAAATACACCCGCACGCGCGAGCGGCCGCGCATCGAGGTCGGCGCCCGCCCCGCGGACGGTGCCGAGGTCGTGGTGTTCGTGCGCGACAACGGCGTGGGCTTCGACATGCAGTACGCGGACAAGCTCTTCGGCGTCTTCCAGCGGCTGCACCCCGCCGAGGACTTCGAGGGCACCGGGATCGGCCTGGCCACCGTGCGGCGCATCGTCCACCGTCACGGCGGCCGCACCTGGGCGGAGGGGGAGGTGGACCGCGGAGCCACGTTCTACTTCTCGCTGCCCGAGGCGAAGGAGGGGGCTTGAGCGAGCTGAAGCGCATCCTGCTGGCCGAGGACAACGCCGCCGACCTGGAGCTGACGCTCGAGGCGCTCGGCCAGAACCGGCTGGCCAACGAGGTGGACGTGGTGCGCGACGGCGCGGCCGCCCTCGACTACCTCTTCCGGCGCGGCGCGTACGCCTCGCGTCCCGAGGGCAACCCGGCGGTGGTGCTGCTCGACCTGAAGATGCCGAAGGTGGACGGGCTGCAGGTGCTGAAGCAGGTGAAGGCCGAGGAGCGCCTGCGCCAGATCCCGATCGTGATGCTGACGTCCTCGCGCGAGGAGCAGGACCTCGTCGAGAGCTACCGCCTGGGCGTGAACGCTTACGTGGTCAAGCCGGTGGACTTCGGCCAGTTCATCGAGGCGGTCAAGCAGCTCGGCATGTTCTGGGCGGTGGTCAACGAGCCCCCGCCCGGGTCCGTGCGCCGCGGCTGAGGGCCGCCGGCATCACGCGCGCGAGCACCGCGTGCGTGGGCCAGTAGACCGCGGCCAGGAGCACCGCCCAGGTGAGCCCGACGTGGACCGGCGCGGGGCCCCAGGAGCGGCCCACGAAGGGGTCGCGCCAGGCGAAGTTCTGGTTGAACTCCGGGCCCAGCGTCAGGCGCGAGGCGACCAGCACCACCAGGGCGAGCGCGGCCTGGACCGCGAGCGCGCGGCGGTCGTAGCCGGTCCGGCGCAGGCTCGCGATCAGCGCCGGGGGCAGCAGCACGTGGAAGCCCGACAGCGCGCGCAGCCAAAGCGGCCACTTCGGGTCCCACATGTATTCGGTGCCGCCGACCAGGTGCTCGCCGGTGACGGCGCGGGCGACCAGGTCCACGTTCCAGGCGAGGTCGATGACCAGCGACGACACCGCCTGCGTGGAGAGCAGCCGCGCGCTGCCGGACCAGAGGCCGACACAGGTGAGGATCACCGCGATGTCGCACAGGTTCAGGAACACGTGCCAGCCGTATTTCCACAGGTAGACGGGCAGCCAGACCGCGAGCCAGCCCAGCGCCGCCCAGCGCGCGCGGGGGAACGTGGCCGCGTTCAAGCCGCTCCCACCGCGTCCGCGGCGGCGAAGCCGCTGCGCACCGCGCCCTCGATCGTCGCGGGCAGGCCGGTATCGGTCCAGTCGCCGGCGAGGAAGAACCCGCCCAGCGGCGTCTGCGCCCCCGGCCGGAGCCGCTCGGCGTCCGGCCCGCAGGAGAAGGTCGCGTCGGCCTCGCGGATCACCAGCGCGCGCGTGACCGCCGCGCCGGCCATGGCCGGGAAGTAGCGGCGCAGCGCGGCCTCGGCCGCCGCGGTCAGGTCCGCGTTGGGCCGCGGCACGCTGCGCCAGGCCGCGCTGATGATGAACGCGAGGTGCTGCGGCGGCCCGCTCCGCCCGTAGAGGCGGCCCTTGTCGAACACCCATTCGACCTCGCACGCGCGCAGGCCCACCATCGCGCGGTCCACCACGACCCGGTCGAGCCACATCTCCACGGACACGATCGGCGACCCCCCCAGGCCGCCCAGCAGGCCGAAGGGCGCGCGCGTCCGCCACGGCTCGGGGAGCAGGCGGCCCACCGCGTGCCACGGCACCGCCGCCACCACGGCCTCGGCCGGCGCCCGGCGGGGCACGCCCGGCTCGCCCTGCTGGACGCGCCCGCGCTCCTGCGGCCGCTGCACGTAGCGCACCGCCACCGCGCGCCCGTCCTCCACCTCGACGGCCTCCGCGAGCGCGCGGCGCGCCAGAGCGCCCCCCCGGGCCTGGTAGTAGCGCGCCACGCGCTCGTGCAGCTCGCCGAAGCCGCGGCGCAGGAACACGAGCCGCGAGTCGCGGCGGTCGCGCAGGAACGCCTCCTGGAACACGCGGTGGAACAGCACCGCGGCCGCCTTCTCCGGCGTCTCGTTCAGGATCGCGGTGGCGAGCGGGTCCCACAGCAGCGCGCGCGCGTCCGGGCCCTGGCCGGCGCGGCGGAGCCACTCCGCGAGCGTCAGGCCCTCCGGCGTCCGCCCGAAGCGCGCGGCGAGGCCGAAGCGCACCGCCTGCAGCCGCACGCGCCACGGTGCGCGCAGCCCGAGGAGGCCCGCCAGCAGGTGCAACGGCGCGGGCAGCGGCGGACATTCGAGCGCCGACGGCCCGCGGTCGTCCACGTAATCCAGGCGCAGGTCCTCCTGCTCGAGCAGCAGGTCGGCGGCGCCCGCGCGCCGCACCAGGTCGAGCGTGGCCCGGTAGGCGCCGACCATCACGTGGGTGCCGTTGTCCACGTCCTCGCCGGAGACCGCGTCGCGGTAGGACGTGGCGCGCCCGCCCAGCACGCCGCGCCGCTCGAGCAGCAGCACGTCGTGCCGGCGCTCCTGCAGCGCCACCGCGGCCGCCAGCCCGGCGAACCCGGCGCCGACGACCACCACCCTCACGCCCGCCCCCGCAGCAGCGTGCGCGCCGCGATCCAGGCGCGCCGCGGCCGCGAGAGCGCGACGCGCGGGCGGAACGGGAAGCCGCGGGCCTCCACCCGGGCGAGCACGGCGCCGTAGACCGCGGCCATGATCTCGGCCGGCCTCATGGCCGCGCGGTCCTCCTCGGGAAGCACCGCCCGCGCGGCCGCGTATTGGCCCCGCGCGCGCTCGGCCTGGTGCCGCAGGAGCGCCCGCGCGCTCGCGGGGGGTGCCGCGTCGCGGGCGGCGGCCTCGCGCAGCGCGTCGGGGTCGAGGCCGAACCCGCGCACCTCGTCGCGGGGCAGGTACAGGCGCCCGCGCTCGGCGTCCCCTCCGAGGTCGCGCAGGATGTTCGTGAGCTGCAGCGCCACGCCCAGCTCGACCGCGTAGCGGCGCGTGTCCGGGTGGCGGTACTCGAAGATCTCGATCGCGGCCAGGCCCACCGCGGAGGCGACGCGCTCGCAGTAGACGCGCAGGTCCGCGAAGGTCTCGTACCGCGCGTCCTGCAGGTCCATGCGGCACCCGGCCACGACGTCCTCGAAGCAGCTCCGCGGGATCGGGTACTGGAAGAGCGCCTCCGCGAGGTCGCGGCCGAGCGCGGTCGCCGGCCGCCCCTCGTAGCAGCGGTAGACCTCGTCGAGCCAGCGCTGCAGGCCGGCCTCTCCCTCTCCGCCCGGCTCGTCCACGCAGTCGTCCACCACGCGGCAGAAAGAGTAGAGGGCGAAGATCGCGCGCCGCTTCGCCGGGGGGAGGATGCGGAACGCGTAGTAGAAGCTGGTGCCGCTCTGGCGGGTGAGGCGCGCGGACGCGCTCGGCATGCTCAGCCGCCGGCGCCTGGCGTCACGGCCGCCAGCGCCAGGCGCGCCAGAGAAGCGCTGCCTTGCCGAGCAGGCCATGCCGCGGCCGCCGGCGGAACACGTCGTATCCCGCCTGCTCGACGCGGTCGAGGATGCGGCTCCCGCCGAGCCAGGTGAGGCGCACCTCGAAGCGGAGCGAGGGGCCCACCCGGTCGCAGAGCGGCCGGCCGTGGGCGAAGCGCTCGCGGGTGCGGGCCAGGAGCTCGCCCATCAGCGCGCGGAACTCGGGCGTGACGCGTCCGGCGTTGAGGTCCCACTCCTTCACCGCGAAGCGCTCGCGCAGCTCCGCCGGCACGTAGAGCCGCCCGCGGCGCAGGTCGATCGCGAGGTCCTGCCAGTGGTTCGCGAGCTGGAGTCCGGTGCAGATCGCATCCGAGAGCGGGCCCAGCTCGGGATCGCGCTCCTCGAACACGAGCAGCACCAGGCGGCCCACCGGGTTGGCCGACCGCCGGCAGTAGTCGAGCAGCTCGTCCCAGGTGTCGTAGCGCTGCTTCCCGGTGTCCTGGCGGAAGGCGGAGAGCAGGTCGAGCAGCAGCTCCTTCGGGATGTCCAGGCGCCGCACCGTCTCGCGCAGCGCGATGAAGATCGGGTCGGCCGCTTGCCCCTCGTAGGCCGCGTGCAGCCGGGCTTCCCACTGGTCGAGCTTCTCGGCCCGGTACCCCTCGTAGGCGGGCTCGTCCGCGAAGTCGTCCGCCGCGCGCATGAACGCGTACAGCGCGTGCACGTAGGGCCGCTTCTCGCGCGGGACGAACCAGCCGACCGGGAAGTTCTCGTAGTGGGAGCGCGCGCGCGCCTCGCAGATCGCGAACGCCTCCGGCACCGAGAGCGCGGATGACACGGGCCGCGATCATAGCAGCCTCAGGAGGCGCCCCCGCCCGCCTCGCCGCGGCCCGCCGCGGCGGCCTGCGGCGACTCCACGACCACCGCCGGCGTCTTGTCGCCGGCCACCGCGGGCTCCACCGCCGCCTCCACCACGCCGCTCTCGAGGGCGGCCCGCGTGGCGGCCGGCCCCGCCGGCGCGATCACCACGGTCTCGTCCACCGCCGGCGTGGGCACCGGCTCGTCGGCCTCCTTGCCCGCGATCACCGCCTCCAGCCGCGACGCCGGCATCCAGCCGTGGGCCGCGGCGTGGCGCGCCGCCGCCACCGTGTCCTCGGCGAGCACCAGCGTGCTGCCGGCGGTGAGCACCTTCTCGGCCAGGGCCCGGATCGCGGCCACGCGGTCGGGGGCGGGGCTCACGTTGCGGATGTAGATGGCGCGCACCCGTCCGGGGAAGAGGCTCACCGCCTCGTGGTAGATCTCCGGGTCCTCCTGCCCGCTGTCGCCGATCAGCACGAGCGGCAGGCCGGGGTACGTGTCGGCCACCCGCCCGATCGCCGCCAGCTTGTGGTCGCGGTGGCCGAAGGGCCTCGCCTCGCGGGCGAGGCCCCAGTCACGGAGCAGCAGCGGGCCGGGCGGCAGCCCGTGCAGCTCCATCAGCTGCACCAGCACGTCGTACAGGTTCCACGGGCTGCTCGAGACGTAGAAGAACGGGTTGGCCGCGCCGCCGTCGCCGCCCATCCGCAGGGCCCGGTAGAACGGCGCCACGCCCGGGAACGGCAGCCGGGTGTAGGCGTTGCCGAGAAGCACGCCGCGCGCGGCGCGCAGCCACTGCGTGGCGCCGGTCTGCACGATCGTGTCGTCGATGTCGCTGATCACGGCCACGCGCGCGGCCTCTGCGGGCGCCAGCACGCGGCCGGTGGCGGAGGCGACCGGCGTGTCGCCGTGGAACGCGGTCAACGCGACGTCGTGCCATTCCCGCTCCGCCGGCAGCGGCGCCGGCGTTTCGAGCGTCACCTCGAAGTAGCCCTCGCGGTCGGTGACCGCCTCCGCCTGCGCGCCGTGCGCCGCCGCGCGCACGCGCACCCCCGCCCGCTCGTCGGTCTCGAAGCGCTTCCAGGCGTCGCGCAGGTTGCGCCACACGCCCGCGCGCTCGTCGGCCGGCTGCAGGCCCTCGTCGTCCAGCACGCGCCCGCGGAGCCACACGCGCCGGCGGCTGCCGTAGCCGGCGTAGGCGTGGATCGCCAGCGGGTCGCCCCAGAGCCGCCGCAGCCGGGTCTTCCACCGCGCCATCTCCGCCCATGATGTCCCGGAAACCACCGCGGCGCGCCGGTCATTCGCTAGGATGGGACGTGGCCGAAGCACGCGCTTGAGCGAGCTGCTCGACGGGCCCTGGTGGATCGGGTTCTTCTGGGGGACGGGCCTGCTGGCGGCCGTCGGCGCCGTGGTGAGCCTCTTCTTCTCGCTCGGGCGGCGGCCGCCCGCCGTGCGCGCGACGGCCACCCCCCCGGTGGACGCGCCCGAGTTCCTCGACGCCGCCGCCGGCCTCGTCAACAGCGTGCCGGACCGGGGCGGGACGGTCCGGCTGCTCAACAACGGCGAGCAGGCGTTCCCCGCGCTGCTGGCCGACATCCGCGCGGCGAAGCACACCGTGAACTGGCTGGCCTACATCTGGGAGCCCGGCCGCTGCAGCGACATGGTGTTCGCCGCGCTCGTCGAGAGAGCGCGCGCGGGCGTGCAGGTGCGCGTGCTGCTCGACGCGGTGGGCGGGATGCGCTGCCCGGACGAAGGCAAGGACGAGCTCCGCGCGGCCGGGGGCACGGTGGCCACGTTCCGGCCGCTGCGCCTGGGGATGCTGACCCGCTTCTACAAGCGCAACCACCGCCGCGCGATCGTGATCGACGGCGCGGTCGGCTATACGGGCGGCATGGCGGTCGGCGACAAGTGGCTCGGCGAGGCCCGGGGCCCCGAGGAGTGGCGCGACACCATGGTCCGCACCACCGGCTGCCTCGCCCGCGACCTCCAGTCGCACTTCGCCGAGGACTGGGCGGCGGTGACCGGGGAGATCCTGGTCGGCGAAGGCTTCTACCCTCGCTGCGAGCCCGGGGGGGAGGACGGAGGCGTCCGGCACACCGCGGTCGCCAGCTCACCGGGCGCCGAGCAGCACCCGATGCGCTACTTCTTCCTGCTGAGCTTCCTGGCCGCGCGGCGAACGCTCTACGTGGCGAGCCCCTACTTCGTTCCCGACCGGCACACGCGCGAGGCGGTGGCGAGCCTCGCGCGCCAGGGCGTCGACGTGCGCATCCTGCTCCCGAACCACCACACGGACGCCAAGCCGATCCGGATGGCCAGCCA
>DATBIZ010000487.1:0-2725 GCA_036556645.1 Vicinamibacteria bacterium
CGGCCCTGGCCCTGGCCAGCGCCTCCTCGCCCCAAGGATGCCAGTCCACGGGGTTGTGGGCGTGCTGGAGCAGGTAGGGGCTGGTGGCGTTCGCGAGCCGGTTCGTGTGCTTTCTCCCCGGCGGCTCGCTGGTGGTCACCAGCCCACCGTATCACGCGCCTGCTCTACAGGACCTCGTTGCGGCGGCCGCTGGCGCCCGGCGTGCGTTCGCCGACGTCGGTCTTGTGCGGCTCCTCGCCGCCGACGTAGTCGGCGCGGCTGGTGCCCGGCGGCAAGGGGCCGCGGGGCACGTCGGTGGCGCGTCCCGGCTGGTCGGCCTCCAGCTCGGCCGCGGTAGGTTCGATCACCTCCGGCAGGCTCGAGCGGCTGCCCCGGTCGTCGCCGCCGCGGTTGACCTTCAGGGCCGAGTCCTTCGCGGGCTCCTCGCCGCGATCCGCGCTCTGCTCCGGCCCGCCCTGGTTGCTGGATCCCCGGCTGCCGCCGGTCTGAAGCCCGTCTTCGATACGGATGTCGTTCCGCTCGTCCCGGTCTGCCACGCGTCCCTCCTTGCCAAGTCCTGGCCGGGGATGAGCAACCCGCGTGCCACCTGGGATAAGGTGGCGCCATGCTCCGCGTTCGCCGCACGCTCGCCGTGGCCGCCGCCGGCGCCGGCCTCGCCGCCGCCGCGAGCTCTTCCGCGCCGGGGACATCCGCCGCCGCCGCGCCCGCCGACCTGGTGCTGCGCAACGGCCGGCTCGTCACCATGGACCCCGCGCGTCCGGCCGCCGAGGCCCTCGCGGCGCGCGGGGACACGATCGTCGCGGTCGGCGCGTGGGCCGACGTGGCGCCGCTGGTCGGGCCGCACACGCGCGTGCTGGACCTCGCGGGCCGGCTGGCGGTGCCGGGGTTCATCGAAGGGCACGGCCACTTCACGGGCCTGGGCGAGACGCGGCTGGGGCTCGACCTCACCCGAGCGCGGAGCTGGGAAGACATCGTCGCCATGGTCGCGGCGGCCGCGCGCGAGGCGGCCCCCGGCGAGTGGATCCTCGGCCGTGGCTGGCACCAGGAGAAATGGACGGCGCCGCCGCCCGGCGCGGTCGAAGGCTTCCCGGTGCACGCGGCGCTCAGCGCGGTCTCCCCGAGGAACCCGGCCCTGCTCGAGCACGCGAGCGGCCACGCCTCGTTCGCGAACGCGGAGGCGCTGCGGCAGGGCGGCGTCACGCGCGAGAGCCGCGATCCGGCGGGCGGCCAGGTCCTGCGTGACGGGCATGGCGAGCCGACCGGCCTGCTGCGCGAGACCGCCTCCGCGCCGGTCGAGCAGGCGCTGGCGGACGCGCGCGCGCGCCGGACGCCGGCCCAGGTGGAAGCCGAGTTCCGCAAGGTGGTGGACCTGGCCGCGCGCGAAGCCGTCTCCAAGGGCGTCACCAGCTTCCAGGACGCGGGGTCGTCGTTGGCGACGATCGCGCGGCTGCGAACCCTGGCCGACCAGGGCGTGCTGGGCATCCGGTTGTGGGTGATGGTGCGCGACACCCCGGCGGCCCTGGCCGCGGGCCTGCCCGCCGCCCGCGTGGTGGACGCGGGCGGCCGACGCTTCACCGTGCGGGCGATCAAGCACTCGCTCGACGGTGCGCTCGGCTCGCGCGGCGCGTGGCTGCTCGAGCCCTACCAGGACCAGCCCGGCAGCCGCGGCCTGGAGACGACGCCGCTGGCCGTGATCGAGCGGACCGCGCAGCTGGCGCTGCAGCACGGCTACCAGCTCTGCGTGCACGCGATCGGTGACCGCGCGAACCGCGAGACGCTCGACCTGTTCGAGCGCGCGTTCCGCGCGCGCGGCGGCGGGAAGGACCTGCGCTGGCGCGTGGAGCACGCCCAGCACCTGCACCCCGACGACGTCCCGCGCTTCGGCGCCCTGGGCGTGATCGCGGCGATGCAGGGCATCCACGCCACCTCCGACGGGCCCTGGGTGCCGCGGCGGCTGGGCGAGCGGCGCACGCGCGAGGGCGCGTACGTGTGGCAGAAGCTGCTGCGCACGGGGGCGCGCATCGCCAACGGCACCGACACGCCGGTCGAGGACGTGAGCCCGGTGGCGAGCTTCTACGCCTCGGTCTCGCGCCGGCTGCCGGACGGGTCGGTGTTCTCCGCGGACCAGCGCCTGAGCCGCGAGGAGGCGCTCCGGTCGTACACGATCGACGCGGCCTGGGCCGCGTTCGAGGAGGCGAGCAAGGGGTCGCTGGAGCCCGGCAAGCTCGCCGACGTCACCGTGCTCTCCCGCGACATCATGACCGTGCCCGAGAGCGAGATCCCCGGCACCGAGGTCGTCCACACGATCCTCGGCGGCCAGGTCGTCTACAGCCGGTAGCCCTCCGCCGCGGTGCGGGCGCGCCGGCCGTCTCGGTCGAACATCTCCTGGTCGAGCGCGCACGACGGGCACAGGAACGCGCGGGTGTCCCAGGTGCACCCGCCGTCGTGGCCGCAGGCGCGCCCCTCTTGGCCGCCGAGGAACGCGACCACGCGCGTGATCACGCCCGCGTCCTTGAGGATCCGGTTGTGGCCGAGGCCACGCGTGAGCACCAGCTCGGCGCGGGGCCAGGCGTCCGCGACCGCGGCCCCGTCCTGCCACGGGATCTCCGCGTCGTCGCGGTCGTGCACCACGAGCAGCGCCGCGCGTTGCGCGCGGGCGAGCCGACGCAGGTCCAGCTCGTCGAAGCGCACGCCGATGCGCCGCTCCGCCCGCAGCCGCATCGCG
>DATBIZ010000488.1:0-8923 GCA_036556645.1 Vicinamibacteria bacterium
CCGGAACGCCGTGGCCAGCGCCGCGGCCTTCTCGAGGTACGGCGCGCTCAACGACCGCGGGCTCGCGTTGACGCTGTTCACGACCGTGCCGTTGACGCCGAGCGACGCGTTCGCGCGGGCGTAGTCGGTCAGGCGCGGGTCCACGCGGCCCGGCAGCTCCTCCCAGTTCCACAGCGAGCGCCCGGCGTAGCCGCGCTCGATCGTGCCGTCGAGGTTGTCCCAGTGGTTGAGCAGCCGGCGCGCGACGCGCGGCTTCTGTGCCAGGTCCAGGCGCGCCATCGGCTGTCCGGTCTGGGCGAGCCGCAGCAGGTGGAACGCCCCGTAGAGCGCGCCGGTCGCACCCTGCGACGCGATCACGGTCACCGCATGCGGCCCGACGCGCGTCGAGCGGATCACGTACCCTTCGGGGCCGAGCGCGCTCAGCCGCGCGTCCCACCCGAGCGCGGCGACGAGCGGGGAGCCCGCGGGTGTCCCGGCCACCACCGCGCCGTCGCGCGGCGCATCGGCGGCGGGTAGCTCGCGGCCGAGCAATCCGCCGAGACCGCGCTGCAGCTCGCGGCGCGTGGCCTCCGCGGCCGGCGTCCGCTCCTGCACGACGATCGCCGTGGCGTGGCGCGCGTACGCCTCACGCTGCGCCGCGTCCGCCAGCGGGCGGTACCGCAGCCACAGGTCGTAGCCGGTCTCCGCGGCGGCGGCGCCGGGCAGGGTCAGGGCGCCCATCAATAAGAAGATGCGGGGGTTCGTCACATGCATTTGGACCTTGTCGGGACGAAACGGCCGCGGAGTATCGCGCGCGCGGCCCATGTCTGTCAATGTCAGCGACTTCCCAGCGCGACCCGGCCCCGCTACGCCGTCACCACCGCGAGGTTCTCGGTGACCTGCTTCTCGTCCACCATGTTCGAGATCACCGCGGAGAGGTTGGGGTTCGCGAGCCCGAACGCGTAGGCGCGCTGGTGCGGGCTGCGCTCGCCCGGCACCAGCCGGTCGAGCAGCGCCAGCCGCTCGGGGTAGGCGCTGGTCGAGCGGTCCGGCTGGTACACCGCCTGCGCCACCTTCATCGCGACCACGCCGAAGTCGGCCTTCTTCGCCTCGGCCAGGGCGGGCTCCACGTAGCGCCGGTTGACGACGTTGTAGGCCACCATCGCCATCGAGTAGACGCCGCTCGCCACCGCGCCGCGCAGCACGCCGGCGGGGTCGTTGTGCGCCGAGACGCCCAGCGCGCGGACCTTGCCGTCCTTCTTCAGCTTCAGATACGCCTCGTGCACGTCGGGGATCTGCGTCTCCGCGTACGACGACGCCCCGTGCGGGCAGAGGAGGACGTCCACGGAGTCGGTCTTGAGCCGCCGCAAGCTGTCCTCGACCGACTTGACGATCGTGTCGAAGTAGGTCGCGCGGCCGTCCACGCGCGCGCGGTAGCGCCGCTCGAGCACGTCGGAGAGCGCGTCCTCCTCGATCTCGCGGAGCTGGCCGCGGAAGTAGTTGCCCATGTACTCGGGCAGGCTCGCCCTGCGCCGCTCCAGGTCCTCGCTGACCTCGCGCAGCACGCTCTCCTGCTCGGTGCGGCTCAGGCTGGCGAACACCTGCTGGTAGGCGCGGTTGCGCGCGGGGCCCAGCGGGCTCACCTTCGTGGTCAGGAAGACGTTCGGCCGGCCCACCGCGCGCAGCGCCTCCGCGTATCCTTCCTCGCTCCTGCCGCCGCCGTACGCGGGCGCGGTGTCGAAGTAGTTCAGCCCGCGCTCGAACGCGACCTCGACGTGCCGCCGGTTGTCGGGCGCGATCGGGTCGCCGCCGAGCACGATCTCCGAGACCATGAAGCCGGTGCGGCCGAGCCGGCGGTACTTCATGCCGGCCTGCCGGTTCCGCCACTCCTCCTCCACGGACGCCGATGCGGCCCGCGCCCCGGCCGCGGCGCGGAATCCCGCCGCTCCGGCCGCCACCGCGAGCGAGCCCTTCAGGAACTCCCGCCGGTCGCGGGGTGGACGCATGCCGCCTCCCTTGTGAGCGTGCTGCATTGTAGGGCCTGCCCGCCGCCTTCAGCGCAGCGTGCGCAGCGCGGCCTGGGCGGCGTGGTACCCGCACATCCCGTGCACGCCGCCGCCCGGCGGGGTGGACGAGGAGCAGAGGAAGAGCCCGCGCGCGGGGGTCGCGTAGGGCACGCGGCTCCAGGCCGGACGGCCGAAGAGCTGGTCGAAGTCCTGCGCTCCCCCGTTGATGTCGCCGCCGACGTAGTTCGCGTCGTACGCCTCGTAGGCCGCCGGCCCGATGCGGTTCACGGCCAGGATGCGGGCGCGCAGCCCCGGAGCGAACCGCTCGAGCTGGCGCAGGATCGGCTCGGTCATGTCGGCGGCGGAGCCGTGCGGGACATGGCAGTAGGCCCACAGGGTGTGACGGCCGGCCGGGGCGCGTGAGGGATCGAACAGGCTCTGCTGAGCGACCAGCACGAAGGGGCGCTCGGCCTGCACGCCGCGCCAGGGCGCGCTCTCGCTGGCGGCGATCTCCTCGAGCGTGGGGCCGAGGTGGACGGTGCCCGCCTCCGCGCACTCCGGCGCCGTCCACGGCACCGGGCCCTCGAGCGCGATGTCGAGCTTGAACACGCCCGGGCCGTACCGGTAGCGCTCGAGCCGCCGCCGGTAGCGCGCGGGCAGGCGGTGCCCGGCCAGGCGAACGACCTGGCGCGGGGTGAGGTCGAGCAGCACCACGCGCGCCGGCGGCAGCGCGTCGAGGGTCTCGACCCGCGCCCCGGTCACGACCTCCCCGCCGCGCGCGACGAGCAGCGCGGCCAGGGCATCGGCGATCCGCTGCGAGCCGCCGCGCGCCACGGGCCAGCCCAGCGCGTGCGCGGTCATCCCCAGCACCAGCCCGAAGGAGGCCGTGAAGGGACGCTCGATCGGCAGGATCGAATGCGCGGCCAGCCCGGCGAAGAGCGCGCGGACGCCGGCGGTCCGAAAGGCGCTGCGCGCGAGCCCTTCCGCGGAGCGCCAGGCCCGCCAGCCAAAGCGCAGCATCCGGAACGGGCGCGACGGGACGCGCAGGAGCGGGCCCAGCAGGTCTGGGGACAGCACCGGCCAGTCGCGGGCCAGCGGCTCGAACAGCGCCCGCCACGCGCCGCCGTCCGGCCCCAGTCCGGCCGCGGTCTGGTCGAGCGACTGACGGACGAGCAGCGCCCGGCCGTCCTCGAGCGGGTGGGCCAGCGCGGCGGGCGGGTGGACCCATTCGAGGCCGTGTTCGGCCAGGGCCGGCCCGAGGCTTCGGAAGAACGGCGATCCCACGCCGAGGGGGTGGATCGCCGAGCAGACGTCGTGGTGGAAGCCCGGCAAGGTCAGCTCCGCGGTGCGCGATCCCCCGCCCACGGTCGGCGCGGCCTCCAGCACGAGCACCGAGGCCCCGGCGCCGGCCAGGGTGACCGCGGCGGCCAGGCCGTTGGGCCCCGCGCCGACGACGACCGCGTCGTAGCTCGAGCGCGCGGCCCGGCCGCGGATGTCCATGCTCTACAGACTCGCAGATTCGCCTCCGTGGATCGAGTCTTGCTAGAGAAGCGTGTCCCGGGAGGCGCGATGAAGGTACTGGTCACCGGCGGCACCGGCGTCGTGGGCGAGGCGGCGGTGACCGCGCTGGCGGCGCGCGGTCACTCCGTGCGGCTGCTCTCGCGCGGGGCCGCGGAGGCCGAGCGGCACTGGCCCGCCCGCGTGACGGCACGGCCCGCGGACGTGTCGCGGCCCGCGAGCCTGCGGGGCACGGCCAAGGGATGCGACGCGGTCCTGCACGTGGCCGGGATCGCGCGCGAGACGCCGGAGCGCACGTTCGCGGCGGTCAACGTCGACGGCACGCGGGCGCTGCTCTCCGAGGCCGCGCGCGCCGGCGTGCGCCGGTTCGTCTACGTCTCCTCGCTCGGCGCGGGCACGGGCTCCTCGGACTACCACCGCTCCAAGCGCGCGGCCGAGGCGCTCGTGCGCGCGCAGGCCCCGGAGTGGGTCATCGTGCGCCCAGGCAACGTGTACGGGCCCGGGGACGAGGTGATCTCGCAGCTCCTCGAGATGACGCGCGCGCTGCCCGCGGTCCCCCTCGTCGGCGACGGGCGGCAGCCGTTCCAGGCGATCTGGCACGAGGACCTCGGCCTGGCCCTCGCCCTGGCCGTCGAGCGCGAGGACCTCGCCGGCGCCCTGCTCGAGGTGGCCGGCCCGGAGGTCACGTCCATGAGCGACGTCGTCTCGCGCCTGGCAGCCCTGGACGGCCGGGCGCCGGTGCAGGTGCCGCTTCCCGTCGGCCTCGTCAAGGTCGCGGCGCGCGCGGCCACCTTCCTGAACCTGCCGCTGCCGGTGGACGACAACATGCTCGCGATGCTGGAGGAGGAGAACGTGATCCGCGGCGAGAACGCGCTCGTCTCGGTGCTGGGCGTGACGCCGACACCGCTCGAGGAGGGCCTCCGCCGCCTCGTGGCCTCCCTGCCGGAGCAGACCGCGAAGGAGGGTCGCGGTCCACTGCGGCGCAAGACGTTCTCCGCCGCGATCGAGGGCGCGGAGCTGACGCCGGCGCAGCTCCGCCAGCGTTTCCTGGAGGAAATGGGCGACCTGCTGCCCCTCGAAGGCGGCCCGCCCCGCGGCACGACGCCGCGCGTCGGCTCCGTCTTCACGCTCGACCTGCCGCTCCGGGGCGTGATCGAGATGCGCTTCGCCGAGGCCCGCCCGAGCCGGCTGGCCTTCCTCACCCTGGCGGGGCATCCCCTCGCCGGAGCGCTGGTGTTCCACTTCGAACGCGGGCCGCGCTTCACGGTCGAGACGCTGGCCCGTGCCGCCACCCTCGTGGACGCGGTGGGCCTGACCGCCGGCGGAGGGCTGCTGCAGGACGCGACCTGGCGCGAGACCGTGAGCCGCGTGGTCGAGAGGAGCGGCGGCCACGCGCCCGCCGGCGTGGTGGAGGAATCGGCCGAGCTGCCCGACGACGAGGCCGAGGAGGTCGAGCGCTGGATGCAGGAGCTGATCCACGTGCGAAAGCGCGCGGAGCGCGCCCGGGTGGGCCCGGAGGGCCCGGCCGCGAGCGTGCCGCGCGGGAGGAAGGAGGCGCGGCCGCGGGTCAGCAGTCGCGCGGCGGCAGCCCGGCCACGCGCGCGAGCAGGTCGGCCGGGGTCACCGGCTTCGCCACGAAGGCGTCGCAGCCGGCGCTCAGCGCGCGCACCCTCGCGCTGAGCTCGGCGTGTCCGGAGACGGCGACGATGCGCACCGCGCGCGTGCGCGGATCGGCCCGGAAGCGCCGCGCCAGCTCCCAGCCGTCGAGCTCGGGCAGCGCGAGGTCCAGCACGATGACGTCCGGCCCGAGCGCGCGGGCCCGGGCGAGCGCCTCGACGCCGTCGTTCGCGGTGAACGTGGCGTACCCGTGGTCGTGGAAGTAGCTCGCGTACATCTCGCGCGTGTCGGCGTTGTCGTCCACGATCAGCACGCTCCGGGCCGTTGCGTTCATGGTGGCGCCCTCGCCCAAGCACACCGCGGTCGGGCGCGGCGTGCAGTGAGGCCGCTCACCCCGAGGCCGGGCTGGGCGCGGCCGGCCGACCCTGGGCCGAGGCACGCAACGTGCATCGGCCGACGTGGGATTTCGAGGAGGAGAGAGACCGTGGTCCATGCCGCAGACGTCGAGACCGTCGAGCGCAAGGAGATCCGCTGGCGCCTCGATCGCGCCGAGCCGTTCGTGCTGATCGAGACGCTGCCGGAGGAGGAGTTCCGCAAGGGCCACCTGCCGGGCGCCGTGTGTGTGCCCCCGGACCGCGTGGTGGACCTGGTTCCGGAGCTGTTCCCGGACCGGAGCGCCGAGATCGTCGTCTACGGCGCCGACCACGAGAGCCTCGCTGCCCTACAGGCCGCCCGCGAGCTGTCGGTCCTCGGCTATACGACCGTCCGCGTCTACCGTGGCGGCAAGAAGGACTGGGTCAGCCACGGCCAGCCGATGGAGCTGTAGCGGGAGGCCTCGTTCCGGTTTCGGTCACGGGTTCGCATCTCGGGTACAGGCACTGGTGCGGGTACCGACTCGGACTTGGAGCGCGCGGGGCGAAACCGAAGACCGTACCGGTACCCGTAACCGTAACCGAAACCGTAACCATAACCGGTACCCGTAACCGAAACCGTATCCGAAACCGTATCCGAAACCGTGTCCGGAACCGAGGGCTACGGCGTTGCGACGACCGCGCGCGGTTCCGCCCGGTCGGCTCGAGGGAGCGTGAACGAGAACCGCGCGCCGTGGCCGGGCTCGCTCTCCACCCAGACGCGGCCGCCGTGGGCGGTCACGATGCCGCGCACGATGTACAGGCCGAGGCCGGTGCCGGCGCGCGCGTCACCCGGCGCCTTCCAGAAGCGTTCGAACAGGTGCGCCAGGTGGTCGGGGGCGATGCCCGGACCGTCGTCGGCCACCTCGAACACAACCTCGTCGGCCGTGGGCCGCGCGGTCACGGTCACGGTGCCGCCGTGGCGGGCGAACTTGAGCGCGTTCCCGATCAGGTTCGCCAGGACCTGCTGGACGCGGCTGCGGTCCGCCACCACCGGCGGCAGCACCTCGCCGTCGGCCCAGCGCAGCGTGGCACCCTTCTGCACCGCGACCGGCTGCAGCAGGTCGATGGCGGCGCGGGCGAGGTCGGTGGGGTTCTCGGCGGCGAGCGTGATGGACAGCCGGCCCGCCTCGATGCTGGCCAGGTCGAGCAGGTCGTCGATCAGGCTCAGCATCCGCCGGGTGGCGCGTCCCAGGAGCTGGCCGTGCTTGCGGACCAGGTCGCCGCGGTCGTCGGTGCTCTCGTCGGACTGCAGGATGCCGGCCACCATGGAGACGACGTTGAGCGGGTTCTTCAGGTCGTGCGAGACGACCGCCAGCAGGTCGTCGCGGGTCTGGACCGCGCGCGTGGCCTCCTCGTACAGCCGCGCGTTGTCCATCGCCTGCGCGGCGCGGCGCGCCAGCTCCTCGGCCAGCAGCACCTCGGCTTCGCCGTAGCGCCGTCCCGAGTCCGCGTACACGAGCGTCAGGCCGCCCAGGGGCCGGCCGCGCGCCAGCAGCGGCACGATGATCGCGGAGCGCGGCCCGACGGCGCGCATCAGGCGCAGGTGCTCGTCGTCCACCGCGTTCGCCAGGATCAGCGTCTCGTCCACGTCCGCGAGCAGCAGCGCGCCTCCCGCGCGCAGCGCCTCCGCCAGCGGGCGGCTGCCGTGCCGCTCGGGCGGGTACCGCTCGCGCAGCTCGCGGACCAGCGCGACCTTCGCCGGGTCGCGGTGCGCGGTGGCGGCGTTCACGAAGCGGTCGCCGTGGAGCAGCTCGACCGCGCACCAGTCGGCCAGGCGCGGCACGGCCAGCGCCACCAGGCGCTCCAGCGTCTGCTTCTCGTCGAGCGACTGGGTCAGCACGAACCCGGCTTCGGCCAGGAAGTGCAGGCGGTCCTGGCTGGCGCGCAGCTCGTGCTCGGCGCGCACCTGGTCCGTGACGTCGTGCGTGGTCAACACGCCGCCGGCCCCGCGGCCTTCCGGGTCGAGCAGGGGCACCGCCGAACCCTGCAGGATGCGCTCGGTGCCGTCGGGGCACCGCACCATCCAGCGCGCATCCATCACGCGCTCGCCGTGCACCGCGCGGAACAGCGGGGTCTCCTCCAGGGACAGGGGCCGGCCGTCGAGCGCGAGTAGGCCGTAGCGGCTCGCCCACTGCGCGGCCGGCACGTCCAGGGCCGACGTGCCGTGCTGGCGCGCCGCCTCCGGGTTGACGACGCGAATGATCCCCTGGGCGTCGGCGACCACCACCCCGGCGCCGATCTGCTCCACCACCGCCGAGCTCAGCCGGGACTCGCGCCCGTGCGCGCGCCGCGCCTCCTCGAGCCTGAGCTCGAGCCGCGCCACCGCCGCCACCTTGCGCCGCAGCTCGAGCTGCGCCTGCACCTGGCGGGCCAGCACGCGCAGGGCTCCGGTCTGCCGTTCGGTGAGCTGGCGCGGCCGGGTGTCCACCACGCACAGGGTGCCGAGCCCGGCGCCCTCCTCGGAGACCAGCGGCATCCCCGCGTAGAACCGGACCCCGGGCGCCCCCGAGACCAGCGCGTTGTCGCGGAAGCGCGGGTCCTGGGCCGCGTCCGGCACCACCATCAGGTCCCCGCCGGCCGCGATCGCGTGCGCGCAGAAGGACAGGCCGCGCGGCGTCTCCGTCAGCTCCAGGCCCAGGCGCGACTTGAACCACTGGCGGTCCTCGTCCACCAGCGACACCAGCGCGATCGGCACGTCGCAGATGGCCGCCGCCAGCTCCACGATGTCGTCGAACGCGCGCTCGGACGGCGTGTCCAGCACGGCGAAGTCGCGCAGGACGGCGAGGCGCTCCGGCTCGGACAACAGGGTGACCATCTCGCGAATGCTCGGGCTAGGTGGCCTTCGCGGGCGTCTGGGCCTGCTTCTGCGCCTTCAGGGCCAGCTCGGTGGCCAGGAAGCAGTGCTCCTGCGGCATCGCGGTCTCGGTGCGGTTGAGCACGTCGTCCACGAGCTGTTCGCCGTAGGGCAGCGGCTGGCCCGTGCTGTCCAGGTAGCGGGTCTCCTTCCCGTCGACCAGGAACAGGTGGCTGCCGCCGGGGCGGCCTGCGATGTCCACGTTCTTGCGCACCTCGATGAACCCGTCGGTGCCGAGCACGGTGAGCCGGCCGTCGCCCCAGGTGGGCAGGCCGTCCGGCGTGAACCAGTCCACGCGGACGTAGCCGCTGCCGCCGTCGCCGCGCAGCATCGCGTCGCCGAAGTCCTCGAGGCCGGGGTACCGCGGGTGGCTCAGGTTGCCGGCCTGCGAGGCCACGACGTCGGCGCGGGTGGAGCCGGTGAAGAACAGGAACTGGTCGAACTGGTGCGAGCCGATGTCGCACAGGATCCCGCCGTAGCGCTCCTTCTCGAAGAACCAGGCCGGGCGCGAGGGCAGGTTGAGCCGGTGGGGCCCG
>DATBIZ010000489.1:0-10619 GCA_036556645.1 Vicinamibacteria bacterium
CGCATCTGGTCTCGAAGGGTCGGCCGCGAGTCTACCCCGTCCGCGCGGGCGGGCGCAGCCGCGCGCGCGAGCGCGATCGTGGCCACCGCCATCTCCGGCCGCCGCTCGGGGGAGGGGCCGGGGAAGCGCAGGAGCACGTCGTTGAGCCCGCGGCGCAGGTCCACCTGGCGGACGTGGAACACGTATTCGTGCCAGCGCGGGACGGCGGCCGCGCGTCCGCCGGACACGCCGTTGACGAGCAGCTCGAGGTCGAAGGGCAGGGCCTCGCGCTCGGCGCGCGCGCGCAGGCGCACCTCGAAATCGGCGGGGTCGCGCACGGGCAGCACCAGGTGGGACGACCGCGTGCGCGTGCGCCGCGCCGGGACGCCGTCCGCCACGCCCGGGTCGCGCCAGCCCTCGCCGAAGAGCACGTGCGGGGCGCGGTCCTGACCCTCCACCCACCCGAGGTGGCGCGGGCCCTCGTCGGTCCAGAAGCCGAGCCCGTTGTCGAACACGCGCGCGTGGATCGGGGCCACGCCGGTCGGCGCGTAGTGCGCCTCCACGAAGGCGCCCGCCTCCGCGGGCAGGCCTTCGCGCAGGTACCCGTCGTCCCAGAACACGAGCTTGGGCAGCGCGTCGCCGGAGCGAAGCGCCTCCACGATGTGGCGGCGCTCGGCCTCGGTCTGCACCGCGAGCGTGTGCCAGTGCTGGTAGGGGTAGTAGAAGGCCGCCGGCCGGTAGACGCCGAGCCCGCTGAAGCCGTCGAGCGTCGTCTCCCACGGCGCGCTGTTGCGGATCACGTAACGCACGCCCTCGAGCGCGGCGTAGTTGCTCCCCTCGAACAGCTTCGCGAAGCGGAGCAGAGGGGGAACGCTGAGCAGCACGGCGAGCGCGGGGAGGACCGCTCCGCGGCGCGGTGCCGGGGCGAGCCGGCCGGCGATCCAGCCGAGGCCCGCCCCGGCGTGGAGCGCGGCCTGGGGCAGGAACAGCAGGAAGTAGTGGAACGTCACGGCCGGATGGACGAGCAGGCTGGCCACCGGGGCGAGGAGCGCGAAAGCCATCAGCGGCTCGCCGGCGCGCACCCCCTCCGCCCGCGCCGTCGTGCGCAGGGTGAGCGCCAGCCCGATGGCGGCCAGGCCGGCAAACGCCGGGTCGTCGGCCAGGAAGCGCAGCACGAACGCGCGCGGGCCCAGGCCGGGCCAGCGCGCGTTGACGACGAAGTTGCACTCGAGGAACGTCCCCAGCGCGCCGCGCACCGCGAAGTAGCCGAGCATGGCCGCGATGGGCAGCGCCCACCCGCCGGCCTGCGCCGCGACCGCGCGGACGCGCGCGGTGCGGGACGCGTCCACGTGGCGCGACGCCAGCAGCCACAGCTCGGCCGCGGCCACGCCGGGAAGCAGGAAGAGCACCTTCTGCGTGAACAGGAACGTCAGGCCGAAGAGGATTCCGCTCGCGAAGAACCAGGCGCTGGCTCTTCCGCCCGCGGCGAGGCGGCGCCAGCCGGCCAGCGCGAGCAGCAGGCCTCCGACCATCAGCCCGGTCGCGGGCACGTCCGGGCGCACCTCGGTCGTCTTCGCCACGAACACCCAGGTGTGGGCCAGCAGCAGCGTGCCCGCGAGCGCGACGCCGTGGCCGCGCCAGGCGCGGCCCAGCGCCCAGGTCGCGGCGAGCGCTCCTGCGGCCAGGACCCACATCACGCGGCGGGCGAAGAAGAGCGAGGCGACGGCATCGGCGCTGGAGGTCTCCACGTCGAAGAGCGCGAACAGCGGCGCCAGCGCGAAGTGCAGCGCCGGGGTGTGGTGGTCGAAGTAGTCGCGGTAGGGCACCCGGCCCTGCGACACCGACCACGCGAAGTGCAGGTGCTCGAACTCGTCGTTCCCGAACACGCGGCGCTCGAGCAGCTCGAGCCGGAGCAGGAACGGCACCGCGACCAGGGCGCCGAGCACGACGACCGCGATCGGGGAGAGCCGGTCCGGCGCGGGGAGGGGATCGGGCACAGAGGGCGCGATGATAGCCTGCTGCGCCGTGCGGCCGCCGCGTCCTCTCGCCCTGCTCGCCGTGCTCGCGCTCGCGCTCGCCGCGCAGCGCGCGCGGACCTTCCACGAGCCGTTCGAGCGCGACGTGATGACCTACGCGGTGATCGGGCACGAGCTGCGGCTCGGCCAGCGGCTGTACACCGACGTGTTCGACCACAAGCCCCCGGCGGTCTACGCGACCTTCGCCGCCGCGGAAGGGCTCGCCGGCTACGGGCCGGCCGCCGTCTACCTGGTCAACGTCGCGTTCGCCCTGCTGGCGATGGGCAGCCTGTTCGCCGTCGCCTCCCGGTGGATGGGCGGACGGGCGGGCGTCGTGGCCGCGGTCTTCTGGCTCGTCGCCTCGTACGACCTCGAGCTGCAGGGGAACCAGCCGAACACGGAGCTGTGCCTCAACGGACTGCTGGCGGCCGCGTTCGCATCGGCGTTTGGCGGACGCTCGCGGCGCCGGCTCTGGGCGGCCGGCGCGCTCGTCGCGCTGGCCTCCCTCTACAAGCCGGTCGCGCTGGTGATGGCTCCGTTGTGGGCCGCCGCGTTCGCGCTCCAGGAGGGACCGCGGGCCGCCGGCCTCCGCGATGCCGCCCGTCCGCTGGCCGCGCTCGTCCTGCCGGGAGTCATGGCGTGGGCCCTGCTCGCCGCCTACTTCGCCCTGGACGGACGGCTCGACACGCTGGTCACGGTGCTCGTCGGCTTCAACCTCGACTACGCGGGCAGCCTCTGGGGAAACGTGGCGGCCGGGCTGCGGCCCTCGCGGCTCTGGCCGCCCGCCCTCCTCGGCGCGCTCCCCCTCCTCGTACTCACCGTGATCGGCGTCCTGGCGGCCACCGGGTCACGGTGGCGGCGCTGGGTTCCGGTGCTCGCGTCGCTGGCCGGCGCGGTGGTGATGGTCGCGCTGCCGGGCCATGGCTGGGCGCACTACTACCAGCTCTACCTGCCGCCGCTCGTGATCGGCGCGACACTGGGCCTGACGGAGATCGAGCCGCGGTGGGGCCGGCGCGCGCGAGGGGCCCTGCTGGCGGCCGCCGTGGCCCTCTTGCTGGCCGTCCACCTGCCGCAGCTCGCCCTCGACGGCGACGGAGCCTCTCGCCGCAAGTACGGCGGGCGCTTCCTCGCGGTGCGCGAGGCCGCCCGGCGCGCGTCGGCGCTGCGGCGCGAGGGCGAGTCGGTCTGGGTCTACGGCATCGAGCCCGGCGTCTACTTCCACGCGCGCACGCGGCCGGTGACGCAGGTCCTCTGGATCAACCATCTGACCGGCCCGCTCCGGGTGCCGCTGCGGCAGGCGCTGCGCCGGCAGCTCCGCGACGCGCGCCCGGCCGTGCTGGTGGTTGACACCCGCTACAGCCGGGACTGGGTGCCGGCCGGGGTCTCGCTCTGGATGGACGAGGAGTACGTGCGGCTGCCGTCGGACGAGGCGATCGCGCCGTTCGAGCTGCGAGTGCGGCGCGATCTCGCCCGCCGCGTGCCGCCGTGAGCGCGGTGCCTCATCGGCCCTGTGAAGCCGGTCCGCCCGCGCGAAGGGCAGCCTCGGCCGGCTTCCTATAATGAGCCGTGGGGCTGAAGGAGAAGCTCGAGACGCTGCCCGCGCAGCCGGGCGTGTACCTGTTCAAGGACCGGGACGGCGCCGTGGTGTACGTCGGCAAGGCGCGCAGCCTGCGCGACCGCGTCCGCTCGTACTTCCAGGCCGGCCGGCCGCTCGAGGTGTGGCGGGGCGACATGGTCGCGCAGGTCGCCGACCTCGACCTCGTGCTGGTGGACACCGAGATGGAGGCCCTGGCGCTCGAGAACAACCTGATCAAGCGCCACCGGCCGCGCTACAACGTCCTGCTCCGCGACGACAAGAACCACCCGTACCTGAAGTTGACCATGACCGAGGAGTACCCGCGGCTCTACGTCGTGCGCCGCGTGGCCGAAGACGGCAACGCGTACGGCGGCCCCTACATCCCGGCTTTGCTCGGCCGCAAGCACGGGCGCATGGTGCACAAGCTCTTCGGGGTCCGCTCCTGCAAGGAGGTCCTGAACGGACGCCGCCCGCGCCCGTGCCTGCAGCACCAGATCGGCCGCTGCCTGGCCCCCTGCGTGGCCGACATCTGCTCCCTGCCGCGCTACCGGCAGGCCTGCGAGGACGCGCGGCTGTTCCTGGAGGGACGCACCGACGAGGTCGTGCGGCGGCTCAAGGCGCAGATGGAGGAGGCCGCGGCCGCGCACCGCTTCGAGGAGGCGGCCAGCGTGCGCGACCAGGTGCGGGCGCTGGAGCGGCTGGACACGCCGCAGAAGATCACCACCACCGAGCTCGAGGAGCGCGACGTGTTCGGCGTGTACGCCGAGGGCGGCCGGGCCGCGCTGCAGGTGTTCGCGGTGCGCGACGGGAAGGTGGTCGCGCGCGAGGGCTTCCTGCTCGAGAACCTGGCCGAGCCCGAGACCGTGCTCTCGTCCTCGCTCCAGCAGTACTACGCGCAGGGTCGTTACGTGCCGCGCGAGGTGCTGGTGGCGGAGGCGCTGCCCGACGCCGAGCTGCTGCAGGCCTGGCTCTCCGAGCGGCGCGGCGGGTCGGCGCGCATCCGGGTGCCCCAGCGCGGCGAGAAGCTGCGGCTGCTGGAGATGGTCCAGCGCAACGCGCGGCTGGCCTACGACCTGGAGTGGCGCCACCCGCGGCGCCAGTCGCAGGAGATCCTGCGCGCGCTGCGCGACGTGCTCGACCTGGAGGTCGAGCCGCGGCGGATCGAGTGCTTCGACATCTCGAACATCCAGGGCGCGGACGTGGTGGCCTCGCTGGTGGTGTTCGAGGACGGCCAGCCGAAGAAGTCGGACTACCGCACGTTCCGCGTGCGCAGCCTCTCCGGCACGCCGGACGACTTCGCCTCGATGCGGGAGGTGGTCGGGCGGCGGTACCGGCGGCTGCTCGAGGAGGGGAAGGACCTGCCGGACCTGGTGCTGATCGACGGCGGCAAGGGCCAGCTCGGCGCGGCCATGGAGGCGCTGGCGGAGCTGGGCGTCGGCCACCAGCCGATCGCCAGCCTGGCCAAGCGCGAAGAGCTGATCTTCGTGCCCGGCCGCGACGAGCCGATCGCGCTGCCGCGCTCCTCGCCCGTGCTCCAGCTCGTCCAGCGCGTGCGCGACGAGGCGCACCGCTTCGCGATCGGCTTCCACCGCAAGACGCGGTCGCGGCGCACGCTGCACTCCGAGCTGGACGACATCCCCGGCGTGGGCCCCTCACGGCGGCGGAAGCTGCTCTCGCGCTTCGGCTCGCTGCGCGGCGTGCGCGCGGCCAGCCTGGCGGAGCTGGCCGCGTCGGTCGGAGCGGCGACGGCGGCTCGCATCCGCGCCTGGCTGCACGGCCACGAGACCCCGGCCGGGCCGGAGCGCGAGGGCTGATTTCGAGACCGGCCTCAGTCCGGCGAGGAAGTCAGGACGCCGTAAGCCGCGCCGCCGACCCCGCTCAACAGGCAGACCGCGAGCGGCAGCAGCAGGAACCAGGCCGCCGCGCGGCCACCACGCACCGCGAACAGCGTGACCACGCCCCGGTAGAGCGTCACGCACGACCAGGGCCAGGTGATCAGCACCACGGCCGAATGCACCCAGCCGGGTCCTTCGGCGCGTGGGCCGGGATACAGGACCGTGCAGACGGCGATCGCCGACACGACCGGGAGCCCGTACACGAGGGACGCCCAGGCGTAGAGCGGCCGGACCACCTCCGTTTCGGCGTCCGCACCGGACCACCGCAGGCGCAGCGCGCACCACCACCCGCCGATCCACCACAGCCACACGGCTCCCAGCGCGCCCGCGACCAGCGCGATCGCCCAGAAGCCCAGCCACGTCTCCGGCCCGCCGCCCGCCAGGCGACCGGCCTGCCGGGCCGCCCCGGCCGGATCGGTGCGCGTGCCGATCGTGCCGATCACCTCCGCTACCGCGGCCAGATAGGCCGCGGCCATCGCCGGTGGTCCGGCCGCCAGCGCCGCGCGGTCGCGGAAGAACACGGACGGGCGCAAGAACAGCGGCGCCAGCCGCCGCGGGTCCAGAACGTGCCGTCGCCCGTCCCGGCGCGTGCGCAGGTAGGCCGCGATCTCGTCGCGCTTCATGTGCACGGCCCAGCCCAGCGGCGTGCGGTCGTGGACCGCGTCTTTCTGCTCGAGCGATGCGCCGGCGTCGACGAGCGCCTTCACCGTCTCCAGGCTCCCGGTGTACACGGCCTGGTGGAGCGCGGTGGCGTGGGGGTGGAAGCCGTCCGGGCCGTAGCCGTCGACGTCCGCGCCGTGGCGGAGCAGCTCGGGGACGACCTCGGCCCGCCCGTCGAGCGCGGCCACGATCAGCGCGGCCTGCCGCTCCGCCCGCCCCGCGCCGCGCGCCAGACGCGACACGTCTTCGATCCGTCCGAGGGACGCGGCCGCGGGCAGCGTCAGCGCGGCGCCTCGTTCGAGCAGGCGCATCACGGCCGCCCGCTCGCGGTGCGCGAGCGCGGGACCGAGGGCGGCCGTGCAGTCGGCGCCGGCGTCGGCCAGCACGTCGATCAACGCGGTCTGGACCCCGGACTCGCGCGGGACGCGTCCGGAGCACACCAGCGCCAGCGCGTAGTCGATCTGCGTGCGCAGGCTGTCCGTGGCGTCACGCCGCACGGCGTCCACGAGCGCGCGCGCGACGTCCGCGATGTTCGCGGGGAGCCTTTCGTTGCGGACCGGGTTCTCGGCCACGAACCAGAGGAGGTACGGGCGGCGGAAGTAGGGCTCCGGGCGCTGCGCGCGCTCCCGCAGCAGGGCGGGCCGCTCGGACAGCAGGCGCTCCAGCGCCGGCACGTCGCCGGCGTCGATCGCGGCCACCGCCTGCTCGAATCCTGGCGTCACGGCGACCCCTCCTGGCGCAAGGCGTCCCTATCATAGGGACGGACATGGTGGCCAGGTTTCCGGTGGCCGGGCTCGCGATCACCGCCGCCGCGCTCGCCGCGGCGCGCGCCGGGGCCGCCGAGCCGTTTCCCGCGCGCCTGCGCAAGGCGAAGCCCTCCTGGGTGATCCAGGTCGGCCTCGCGCACTCCGCCGACGACGGCGACCACTACGCGGTGTCGGGTCTCCAGGGACGCTTCCCGGTGTTCGCGCTGGACCGCGCGCACAAGAGCGACCGCTTCGGCGGCCTCGGCCTCGAGGTGGGGCTCTACCCCTACCCGGTGATCTCGCGCGCGTACGTGCCCGGTGCCGACGCGGATCCCGAGACCCCCGGCAAGTACAACTTCTGGGAGGCGGCCGGCGTGAGCTACTACAGCCCGCGCTTCGGCCCGCTGCAGCTCGAGGCGGGCGCCCGCCTGGCCTTCATCAACGAGGCGGAGCGCGTGTTGACCTCGCCGAACGGGTGCGGCGCCGGCAACCGCGAAGAGCCGCGCTGCAACGCCTACCTCAAGGAATCCCTGAAGACGCTCGACACGATCTTCTTCCCGAGCTTCCGTGGCCGCCGCGGAGCCGTGACGTTCGTGGCCGCCGCCCTCACCGTCAAGAGCATCGGCGTGCGCGTGGAGCTCGCGCAGCTCCGCTCGGGCGGCATCGACGCGCGCGGGCTACGGTTCGGCCTGACCGCCCGCTGACGCCGCGCGGCCGGGCGGCGCGCCGCCGGGCGTGAGCCCGACCTCGCGCATCAGGAACGCGTAGCGGTCGGCCGAGAGCTCGACCGCCTGCTTCACCATGTCCGCCCCGCCGTGGCCCGCGTTCTTCTCGATGCGCAGCAGCACGGGCCGGCCGCTGGTGGTGGCCGCCTGCAGCGCGGCGGTCATCTTGCGCGCGTGCATCGGGTCCACGCGGTCGTCCGTGTCCGCCGACGACATCAGCACCGCCGGGTAGGCCGCGCGCGCGACGTGGTGGTAGGGGGAATACGCGAACAGCGTGCGGAACTCGGCCTCGTTCTCCGCCGACCCGTATTCGGCGATCCAGGTCTTGCCGCTGCCGAACAGGTGGTAACGCACCATGTCGAGCAGCGGCACCGCGCAGGAGACGGCGCGGAACAGCTCCGGCCGCTGGACCATGGCCGCGCCGACCAGCAGCCCGCCGTTCGACCCTCCCATGATCGCGAGCCGCTCCGCGCGCGTGTAGCCGCCCTTCTGCAGGAACTCGGCCGCCGCGATGAAGTCGTCGAACACGTTCTGCTTGCGGTGGAGCATGCCCGCGCGGTGCCATTCCTCGCCGTATTCGCCCCCGCCGCGCAGGTTCGCCACCGCGAAGCCGCCACCCGCCTCCAGCCAGGGAAAGAACGAGGTCGTGAAGGTCGGCCGCTCGCTGACGCTGAAGCCGCCGTAGCCGTAGAGGAGGAAGGGCGTGGAGCCGTCGCGGGGCATGCCCTTCCGGCGGACCACGAACATCGAGATGCGGGTGCCGTCCTTCGACGGGTACCACACCTGCTCGACCTCGAACGCGGAGGCGTCCACGGGCACCTCGACCGCGCTCCAGAGGCTGGTGGCCCCGCTCGACACGGACAGGCGGTGCACCTCCGGCGCCGTGGTGTACGACTGGTACCCGAAGAAGGCCTCGTCCTCGTCGGGGTTGCCGGTCAAGCCGAAGGTGGAGCCGAGCGCCGGGAGCACCAGCTCGCGCACGCGCGCGCCGTCGAGCGTACGGACCTCGAGCCGGCTGGTCGCATCCTTCAAGTAGCCGAGCACGAGGTGGCCGCCGAGCAGGCGCAGGTCCTCGATCACCGCTTCCTTCGCCTCGGGCACGATCTCGGTCCACAGCTCCCGCTGCGGCCGCGCGGCGTCCGCGCGCATCACCCGGAAGCGCGGCGCGCCCTCGTTGGTGAGGACGTAGAAGCGGTCCTGCCAGGCGTGCACGAAGAACAGCGCATCGCGCCCGGCGACGAGCGGGCGCCAGGACTCGTCCTGGCCACGCAGGTCGCGGAGGAAGACGTCGGTCGAGTTCCAGCCGTGCGACACGTACGCGAAGAGCCAGCGGCCGTCGCGCGAGAGGTCCACGCTGAGGAAGGTGCGGGCGTCGCCGGTGGCGGCGCGCACGCGGCGGTCGGCGGCCACCCGGGTACCGATGCGGTGGAAGCGCAGCTCGGCGCGACCGGGCCGGTCCGCGACCGGGATGGACGCGTCCGTGGGCAGCCAGGTGTAGTAGAAGCCGTCGCCCGCGGGCGTCCAGGCGGGGTCGGCGTATTTGGCGCCCTCGATCACGTCCAGGTCGCTGGTCTTGCCGCTGGCCACCTCCATGACGTAGAGGGTGGCCTCGTCCGCGTTGTTGCGCCGCAGCGCGTACGCGACCTGCCGGCCGTCCCAGCTCGGCACCCACACGCCGAGCGACGTGCTCCCGTCGGCGCTCATCCCGTTGGGGTCGAGCAGCACGCGCTCCTCGCCCTCCCGTCCCTGCCGCCAATAGACGATCGCCTTCTCGCGGTCGGCGTGGCGGCGCGTGTAGAAGTAACGGCCGCCCCGGTGCACGGGCGCGGAGAGCGCGTCGAGGTAGTACAGCTCCCGGAACCGGCGGAGGAGGTGGTCACGCCCGGGCAGGGCGGCGAGGCTGGTCCGCGCGGCCGCGTCCTGCGCCTCCATCCACGCCTGGACGGCAGGATCCCGGGGGTCCTCGAGCCAGCGATAGGGGTCGCGGACCTCGACCCCGAAGCGCGTCTCCTTCACGTCCACCGTCCGCGTCGGAGGCGGGACCGTGGCCGCCCCGGCCACCAGCGCGACGGCGGTGATCGCACGCATCGAATCCTCCTCCGGTAAGTGGTCGTGGTCGGGCACGGGTCGCTACGGAGACCTAGCGCAGGTCCTTGATCACCTCGCGCGCCGCGTTGGCCCCGGGGCCGCCGGTGACCCCGCCGCCCGGATGGGTCGCCGCGCTGCAGAGGTACAGCCCGGGGATCGTCGAACGGTAGCGCGCCCACCCCAGCAGCGGGCGAGTGGCGAAGAGCTGGTCGAGCGAGTGCTCGCCGTGGAACGGGTGGCCGCCGGTGAGCCCATAGGTCTGCTCGAGGTCGAGCGGCGTCAACACCTGGCGGGCCAGCACCAGCCGCCCGATGCCCGGCGCGTACTCCTCGAGGCGCTGCAGCACGAGGTCGCCGACCTCCTCGCGCCGCGCAGGCCAGTCGCCCTCGCGCAGCACGTAGGGCGTGTACTGGACGTGCACCGACATCACGTGCCCGCCCGGCGGCGCCAGCGTCGGATCGGACAGCGAGGGGATCGTCACGTCCAGGTAGGGCCGCCGGGAGATGCCGCCGTACTTGGCGTCGTCGAAGGCGCGCTCGATCTCGTCCACCTCCGCCGCGATGTGGATGCGGCCGCCGAGCAGCGACGCCGGGTCCTCGCCCCTCACGGCGCTGAACCCGGGCAGGCCCGAGAGCGCGAGGTTGACCTTGGACACCATCCCCTTCTGGCGGTAGTTGCGCAGCCGCTGGAGGTCGTCGGGATCGAGGAGCGCGGGGTCGATCAGCCGCAGGAACGTGCGCTGCGGATCGGTGCCGGAGACCACCGCGTCGGCCGCGACCTCTTCGCCGCCGGCGAGCACCACGCCCTTGGCGGCGCCCTCGCGCACCACGATCCGCTCGACCTCCGCGCCCGTGCGCACCTCGGCGCCGTGCGCGCGCGCCGCCGCGGCCAGCGCCTCGGTCAGCGCCCCCAGCCCGCCGCGGACCATCACCGCC
>DATBIZ010000490.1:0-3504 GCA_036556645.1 Vicinamibacteria bacterium
GCGGCCGCCGTCAGCGCGGACGTCACCGCGAAGGCGAGGAGCGCGCGACCGCGCAGCCGCGCCAGGGCCACCGCGCCGCCGGCACCGGCGGCCGCGATCATCTTGACGTGCAGCCAGGGGAGGAGGCCCAGAGCGAGCCCGGCCGCGCCCGCGGCGGCCCATCCGCCCGTGCCCATCAGCGCGAGGCCGCCGAAAAGCGCCAGCGCGGAGGCCGCCTCGGTGTAGACGTGGAACGCGTAGAAGAAGACCGGCGGCCCCAGCGCGGCCGCCCAGGCCAGCCACGAGGCTTCCGGCGTCGCACCGGCCCGCAGCGCCAGCACGCGGGCCAGCGCGGCCACCCCCGCCGCCAGGGCGGCCAGCGCCACCACGCAGGCGAGCCGGCCGCCCGCCGCGTAGAACGGGGCCAGCAGCCACGCCAGCCCGGGGCTGTGCGCCGGGAACGGGCGTCCGTCCGCGCGCGGCGCCCCGTAGTGCGGCACGATCGGGCCCGGCGTGTCTTCGCGCCAGTCCTCGCGGGCGTAGTTGTCGCGCAGGTCGAGGTCGCCTTCCCGCCAGAGGCTCTGGGCCATGAGCAGGTAGTGAGGCTCGTCGCCCGACACGCGCAGGCGCGTCGCGTACCAGAGCCCGACCGACGCGTAGAGGACGAACGCGGAGCCCAGGGCGAGGGAGTGCGCCGACCGCGGCGAGAGCATCCGGCCCGCCGGCCTCCTCACGGAGGGGGCCGCCGCGAGGCCGAGGGCGAGGAGCGCGAGCGCCATCCCCACCGGCCCGCGGAGCACGGCCAACGCAGGCAGCAGCGCCACCGCGGCCGGCACGTGCGCGGCGGCCAGCGCGGCCGCCGTCCAGGCCAGGGGGGCCGCGCGTTGACGCCCGTGCGCGCGGTGGGCCATCATCCGCGCCTCTCATGGTTTGTCCCAGGTGCAACGGCCAGAACAGCCCGGACGGCCAGCGCTGTGGCCATTGCGGCTCGAGCCTCTCGGTGGCGCTGCTCGAGGTCGAGCGCGGCACGCTGCCGGAGCGCTTGTACTTCCTGAAGCCCCGCGCCTACACCGTGGGGCGCGCGCGGCACAACGACCTGTGCCTCAGCGAGTCGTCGATCTCCAAGGTGCACGCGCGCATTCTCTACGAGGACGGCGAGTTCGCGATCGAGGACCAGGGCAGCCTGCACGGCGTCTTCGTGGACGCGCAGCCGGTGCGCCAGCGCGCGCCGCTGCGCTCGGGCGCCCGGGTCCAGCTCGGCAACGTGACCCTGAAGTTCTCCACGCTCGACGGGCACGGCTCGACCGACCCGCGCGCGGAGTTCCCGTGGGTCGAGCAGCAGAAGCTGCTGCTGTCGCTGGTCCAGGCCCTCAACTCCACCCTGGTCCTGAGCGAGGTGCTCGAGCACGTGCTCGACGCGGTCATGCGCATCACGCGCGCCGAGCGCGCCTTCCTGCTCCTGACCGAGGCGGTCCCCGGGGACAGCCCGGCGCCGGGCGGCGACCTGCGCCTGCGCCTCGCCCGCGGGCCGTCCGGGCCGCTGCCGCTCGAGGGCGTGCAGGGCATCTCGCGGTCGGTGGTGCGGCGCGCGCTCGAGACCGGCCGCATGGTGGCCACCGGCAACGCGGCGGAGGACCCGGCGCTGGCCACGTCCCAGAGCGTGGCCCGCATGGAGCTGCGCACGATCGTCTGCACGCCGCTGCGGTCGCCCCGCGCCGCGGGCGAGGCGCTGCTCGGCGCGATCTACGTGGACAACCAGAAGAGCTCGGCGCCCTTCACCCCCGAGACGCTCGAGGCGGTGGACGCGCTGGTCCGCCACGCCGCCCTGGCCATCGAGAACGCGCAGCTCTTCGAGCGCGAGGAGCGCCGGGTCGAGGAGCTACGCCAGGCGCAGCGGCAGCTCCTGCAATCGGGCAAGCTGGCGACCATCGGGCAGATGTCCGCCGGCATCGCCCACGAGCTGAACACCCCGCTCACCTACATCATGGGGAACGTGGAGCTGCTGCGCGCCCAGGTGCGCGATCCGGTCGAGCTCGAGATGCTCGACGCGGTCGCGCGCGGCGCCGAGCGCATCAAGACCCTCGTGCAGCGGCTGCTCACCTTCAGCCGCCCGGCCGCCGAGGCGCCGGTGCCGCTCGACATGAACACGCTGGTCGAGCGCAGCCTCGAGTTCTGCCACTACCAGATCCTGAAGGCCGGCGTGCAGGTGGAGAAGGACCTCGCTCCCCAGCTCCCGCCGGTCTGCGGCGTGGCCAGCCAGCTCGAGACGGCCCTGATCAACCTGGTGGTCAACGCGTTGCAGGCAATGGGCGAGGGCGGTCAGCTCACGGTCACGACCAGGGCCACCCCGGATGTCCAGATTTCGGTCACGGACACCGGCCCTGGCATCCCCGATGACGCCCAGGTGAAGCTGTTCGACCCGTTCTACACCACCAAGGCGGACCACGGTGGTACAGGCCTGGGCCTCTCGATCGTCCTGATGGCCGTGGAACGTCATCAGGGCCGCGTGGAATTCGACACGAGCCCCTCGAACGGTACGACCTTCCGGATCACGCTCCCGGCCGCCGGCTGAGCCCAGGCATTGACGTGCGGGCCTCAGCGCCGTGGAACTTGCGCCACGGCCACGTCGTCCATCCCTGACAAAGGCCGGGATTTGACGGCCTCTCGCCCTGGCACGACTCGTGCTTGTGGCGGGACGGAGGTCGGTGACGACGATGAACCCGAAGACCCTGAAGCTGATCGCCCTCGGCTACGTCGTGAAGACGGCGCTGGTGGGCCTGGCCTGGCTCGCGATCCCCGACCTCCCCCAGCGCGCGATGGACATGGCCCGGGAAACCTGGGTCCGCGTCACCGCCGACTAGGCGTTACCTCCGCCCGCGCCCGCCGTTCCCGTCGCGCCGCCGGTCCCGATCGCGGAACCGATCGCCGCCGCCGCGGTGCTCTCCCCCGCCGCGGTGCTCGCCGCCGGACCGGCCACCGCCGCCCCCGGCTGCCGCCGCGGCCGCGGCCTCGTCGCCGGCCGGCGCCCCGCCCTCGGCCTCGGTGAGGAGCGCCTTGCGCGAGAGCCGGATCTTGCCGCTCGGATCGATGTTGATCACCTTGACGAGGATCTGGTCGCCTTCCTTCACCTCGCTGCGCACGTCCTGGACGCGGTGCGCCGCCATCTCCGACACGTGCAGCAGGCCGTCGGTGCCGGGCAGGATCTCCACGAACGCGCCGAACTCGACCACGCGCACGACCTTGCCCAGGTAGGTCTTGTTCAGCTCGGCGGTGGCGGTCAGCTCCTCGATTATGGCGATGGCCTTGCGCGCGGCCGACTCGTCCACCGAGGCGATCGACACGCGGCCGTCGTCCTCCACGTCGATCTTGCACCCGGTGCGCTCGACGATCGAGCGGATCATCTTGCCGCCGGGCCCGATCACGTCGCGGATCTTGTCCACCGGGATCTTGATGGTGAGGATGCGCGGCGCGTAGGTGCTGATGCTGGGCCGCGGCGCGGAGAGCGCCTCGCCCATCTTGTCCAGG
>DATBIZ010000491.1:0-7287 GCA_036556645.1 Vicinamibacteria bacterium
CCGCGCCTGCTCGACCGGCGAGTCGAAGAAGTAGTCCGGGTTCTTGGCGATGAACTGGTTCAGCGGGGTCGAGTTGGCCACCAGCACCGCGGCCGACGTCCCCGCGCGGCGGCCCGCGCGCCCGGCCTGCTGCCAGGCCGAGGCGACGCTGCCCGGGTAGCCCAGCAGCACGGCCACGTCGAGCCGCCCGATGTCGATGCCCAGCTCCAGCGCGTTCGTGGACACCACGCCCAGCACGGAGCCCTCGCGCAGCCCGCGCTCGATCTCGCGGCGTTTCAGCGGCAGGTACCCGCCGCGGTAGCCGCGGATCACGCCCTCGGAACCGGGGCGCGTCTCGAGCGCCTCCTTCAAGTAGGTCACCAGGATCTCGGTCGAGAGCCGGCTCGGCGCGAACACGATGGTCTGCAGGCCCTTGCCCAGGAACGAGAGCGCGACGTCGCGCGCGCAGCCGAGCGCGGAGCGCCGGATGCCGAGCTGCCGGTTCACCACCGGCGGGTTGTAGATCGCGAAGTACCGCTCGCCGCGGGGGGCGCCGCTCTCCGCGATCAGGGTCATCTCGCGGCCGGTCAGCGCCTCGGCCAGCTCGCGCGGGTTGCCGATCGTCGCCGACGAGCAGAGGAACTGCGGGTCGGAGCCGTAGAAGCGGCACAGCCGGCGCAGCCGCCGCAAGATGTTGGCCACGTGCGAGCCGTACACGCCGCGCAGGCTGTGCAGCTCGTCCACCACCACGTAGCGCAGGTTCTCGAACAGCTTCACCCACTTCGTGTGGTGGGGCAGGATCCCCTTGTGCAGCATGTCGGGGTTGGTGACCACCACGTGCGCGCGCGAGCGGATGGACTTGCGCGCGTCCTGCGGCGTGTCGCCGTCGTAGGTGAAGGTGCCGATGTCGGCCCCCATCGCCTCGACCATGCCGTGCAGCTCGGCGAGCTGGTCCTGCGCCAGCGCCTTGGTCGGGAACAGGTAGAGCGCCCGCGTGTCGGGGTCCTTGAGGATGCGGTCCAGGACGGGCAGGTTGTAGCAGAGCGTCTTGCCCGAGGCCGTCGGGGTGACGACGACGGTGTGGCGCCCGTCCTGGACCGCGTCGAAGGCCTGGCGTTGGTGGGTGTAGAGCCGCTCGAAGCCGCGGGCCTGAAGCACTTCGAGCAGTCTGGCGGCGAGCCCGGGAGGGAACTCGGCGTACCGGGGGGGCTCGGCGGGAAAGCGGCGGACCGCCGTGAGCACCGGCTCGGCCATCGCCTTGCCGATCTCGAGCGACTTCAGCACCGCGAGGAGGGCGTCTGTCCCGTCCTCCCGTCGCAGCGCCAGTTGTTGGCTCACGGGGCCTCCCGGCCGTGGTCAGGGTCGTTGGCGTATGTTCCAACGCCCACCCGCCAGGCCGGGTCCTGACGCCCGGAGCGCTAGCTAAAACGCGTAGTTCAGGCCGAGGTTGAAGGTCGGGCGCTGCGCGATCAGCCCGGAATCCCCCGCCGGCAGCAGCACGTACGCGGAGAGCAGCCACTGGCCGGTCAGGCGCAGCTTCCCGCCCAGGCCGCCGAAGAACAGGTCGATGTCGTTGCGCTCCCCGGTGAAGGCCACGATCGGGTACAGCTCGCCGCTGGCCGGCGACCGCACGGTCGCGATCGTCCCACCGGTGCGGAACCCGCGAACCGAGAAGAGCCGGCGGCCCACGAACTCGGCGCTGAGCGTCAGCCGGTTGCGCACGGCGCGCACGTCCACGCCCGCGACGTAGCCGAGCTCGTCGAACAGCTCCTCTCCCGCGAAGCCGTACATCACGTTGCCGTGCGTGGACACCGCGCCGAGGTCGTACGAGCCGATCAGGCGCACGCGGCCCTGGCCCTGTCCCGTCCCCGTCATCTCGTCGAACGACCCGGTGCCGAGCCGCGCGGTGGCCGCCAGGGCCAGCCGGCCGTTCCCGCGCCGCAGGAACGCATATTTGGCCCCGATCTCCACGTCCCCCAGCCCGGTGGACTCGCCGCGCACGTAGTAGCGGCCCTGCGGCACGAGGCCCGTCGCCGCTCCCACCGCCACGACCTGGCCGTCGCGCGCCACGTAGTCCACGAACTCGTTCGACCCTTCGACCCGCGTGCGGACCAGCGGCACCGCCACGTTCACGTCGAGGCCGTCCGCGACGCCGTAGTTCGCGGCGAAGACGGCCATGTCGGTCGCGATGTCCACGAGCGCCCGGCCGGCGTAGCCGCGGCCGGCGCCGTTGTAGTTGGTGTCGCCCCAGAGCAGGCCCTCGTCGTCGCTGCGGATGCCCGCGCCGTCGAGCTCCCGCCAGGACAGGCGCTGCACGGTCAGGGTGGCGCTGAGCTGGCCGCGCCCGTTGGTGAGCCCGCGCTCCCCGAACAGCGGCCCGTACATGTCGGTCTCCAGCTCCGGCACCGGCCCCGCTCCCCAGTTGAAGGTGAAGCCGCTGGCCGTGGACGCGGTGGGGAACGTCTGGCTCTGCGTCACCAGCCGGTTGAGCAGCGACTCGGCCACGCCGGGCTGCGCCGCGCAGGCGGCCGTCGTGCAGAAGCGGTCACGGAGTCCCTGGTAGGAGCCGTTCGCGAACACGGAGGAGAACGGGTCGCCCGCGCCCTCGAACGCACCGTAGGTGAGCCGCTGCAGCGCCCGGCCGGCGCTCGATTCGACGTAGGGTTGGGACGGTTGCTTGCCGGTCTGCGCGGCGAGACGGGCGGGCGCGGCGGCGGCGAAAAGCAGCGTGGCGGTGGCGAGCGTCCGGACGTGGTGCATGGGCCTCCCTCGGGTGGCGGGTTACTGGATCCTGACCGTCGAGTCGCCGCGCCGCTCGAAGACCAGCTCCTCGTCGGCTGGCCGCAGGCTGCGCGTGGTGTTGGCGAAGGTCTTGAACACGACGGTCCTCGTGCACAGGACGCGCGCGCGGTCGCCCTCGACCGTGATCTGCTTCACCTGCAGGTCCATGTCGTAGGCGCGGAAGTTCCTGAGGTTGTCGAGGAACCGCCGGTCGATGCCGGGATAGACGCGCTTGACCGCGGCCGGATCCAGGCTGGCGAAGGCGGCCTCGTAGTCGTCGAGCGCGCGGCGGACCCACTCCTCGCCCCGGGCCGGCGGCGGGGGATCGGCCGGGGCGGGCGGCGGGGCGGCGGCCACCGTGACCGGAGGCGGAACCGGCGTGGGCGCCGGCGTCCCGGGGACCGGGGCGGATCTCGCCGGCGCGTCCGCGGCGGCGTCACGAGAAGCGCGGGCCACGGCGGTGGGCGGCGTCGGACGCGGCGACACACGGGAAGCGGACGGCGGCAGCGTGCCGGGCGCGGCGGCCGCCCGCGGCGCCGGCGACGCCTCGCCGGCGGCGAGCGCGAGCGTGGCCGCCTCGGCCAACTGCCGCGCCTCGGCGTTGGCGGCGTCGAGCGCCAGCGCGCGCTCGGCCTGCGCCAGCGCGCCCTTGAAGTCGCGGCCCTTCATGTCCCGGCGCGCCAGCTCGAGCCGCTGGGCGACCAGCGCGCGCGTGAGCTCGCTATTCTGCGGGTCGGCGGGCGGGGGCGTCGCCGACGGCGGGGACGATCCAGGCCACCAGACCAGCCAGGCGGCCAGCCCGGCTCCCACGATCGCGACGGCCGCCACGCCGCGGGCGCGGCGCGCGCGGGCCGCGTCCACGACCGTGGGGCCGGCGGCCACGACGGTGGGCGCGGTCCCGGCCGCGGCGGCCGCCTGGAGCGTGCCGGCCTGCCGCGACGGCGCGGGCAGCGACCCGCGCGCCGCTCGCAGCGCGTCGCGCAGCGCGCCCGCGTTCACGTAGCGCCGCTCGGGGTCCTTGGCCAGCGCCCGCTCGACCAGCGCGACGATCGCGGCCGGCAGGTCCGGCGCGAGCGTCGCGATCGGCACCGGCTCGGTGTCGGTGACCTGCACCATCACGCCGGCCATGGAGTCGGCATGGAACGGCCTCGTCCCGGTGAGCACCTCGTAGACCACGACCCCGAGCGAGAACACGTCCGAGCGCGCGTCGGCCCGCTCCCCGCGCACCTGCTCCGGCGACATGTAGTGCGGGGTGCCCATGATCGTGCCCGCGCGCGTCACGTCCGTGGCGGCCAGCCGCGCGAGGCCGAAGTCCACGATCTTGACCTGGCCGGCCGGCTGGACCTGGACGTTGGCCGGCTTGAGGTCGCGGTGGACGACCTCCTTCGCGTGCGCGAACGCGAGGCCCTCCGCGATCTGCTCCAGGATCTTCAGCTTCTCGTCGAGCGAGCAAAGCGCCCGGCGGGCGATCAGGTCGCGCAGGTCGGTGCCCTCGAGCAGCTCCATCGCCATGTAGAGCTGGCCCTGCTCGTCGCCGAAGTCGTAGACGGTGACGATGTTGGGGTGGTTCAGCCGCGCGGCCGATTGCGCCTCCCGGTGGAAGCGCCGGCGCAGCTCCGGGTCCGAGGCGAGCGCGGCCGAGATCGTCTTGATGGCGACGTCCCGGAAGAGCACCGGGTCGTGCGCCCGGTACACCTCGCCCATCGCACCGGCGCCGATCTTCGCGACGATCTGGTACTTGCCGATCCGGGTCAGCATCGCGAAGGCTCCGCGGGCGTCTTGAAGTCGACGGGTTCGCGATCATAACACGCGGTCTTCGGCGCCTTTTCCGCTGGCGGGGGCCGCCGCCGCGCCTCGCGGCGGCCCGGGCCCGCTCCGTCAAACCCTTTCCGAAGTGTGTGTTACACTCCCGCGCCCGCGCGGGCCGCACACCGATGCGGTCCGCAGGCGAAAGGAGCGCTGATGGCGACGAAGACGGTGCTCGCGGCGGTGGCGGCGACCCTGATCGGGGTGCCCGCCCACGCCCAGTCCGCCGGCGACAAGCTGGCCTTCCTGATCCCGACGCTCTACGGCCCCACGGGCCTGACCGTGGACAGCGAGGCCCGGCTGCCGAGCGGCGAGACGCACTCCGCGCACTTCAACAGCGCGTTCCAGGCGGAGTTCACCCAGTTCAACATCGCGCTCGCGAGCCAGCTCGCGGCGGTGCCGCTTCCGTCGTCCGCCTCGGGCTTCACCTACGAGCTGGACCCCACGCTCGGCGTCTTCCAGCGCTCGACGCAGAGCTTCGGCCCGATCCTGGCCGAGCGCGCGGAGACGATCGGCAAGCGCAAGTTCTCGGTCGGCTTCAGCTACCAGCTCTTCACGTTCGACACGCTGCAGGGCGTGAGCCTCGACCAGATCCCGGCCGTGTTCACCCACGACGATCCCTCCTCCGGCGGCCGCGCGGACGTCGTGACCACGCTGAACTCGATCGACGCCCGGGTCGGCCAGACCACCGCGTTCTTCACCTTCGGCCTGCTCGACAACGTGGACCTCTCGGTGGCGGTGCCGTTCGTGACCGTGGACCTCGACGTCGCGTCGGAGGCGAGCGTCCAGCGGATCGGCACCGCCGGCACGCCGGCCGTGCACTTCTTCCGGGACGCGAACGGCGGCTTCGGCGGGTCGCGGCGCTTCGCGGCGACCGGGACGGCCAGCGGCCTCGGCGACGTGATCCTGCGCCTGAAGTCCACGGTGGTGAAGAGCGGCCAGACCTCGGTCGCGATCGGCGTGGACTCGCGCATCCCGACCGCCGACGAGGAAGACCTGCTCGGGTCGGGTTCGCCGGGGGTGAAGCCGTTCCTGGCCCTCTCGGTGGCCAGCAGGAACTTCGCGCCGCACCTGAACGTCGCCTACCAGTGGAACGGCGACAGCGTGCTCGCCGGCAACGTGATGACCGGCGAGAAGGGCGACATGCCCGACCAGGTGCTCTATGCGGCCGGCCTCGACATCGGGCTGACCGAGAAGTTCACGATCGCGTTCGACGTGCTCGGCCGCTACGTGATCGACTCCCCGCGCCTGAACTCCACGACCTTCCGGACCATCGACGTGGGCTCCACCTTCCCGAACATCCACTTCGACACGGGCTCGTTTTCGGTGGTGGACGGCGCGGTGGGCCTGAAGATCAACCTGGGCGGCAAGCTGCTCGCCGACTTCAACGCCTTGTTCAAGCTGAACGAGGCGGGGCTGCGCGACACGTTCACGCCGCTGGTGGGGATCGAGTACAGCTTCTAGACGGCGCCCTCCCGGCCCGGTCCTCGACGGCCGGGCACGGGTACGCACAGCCGAGCGGGTACGATCCGCGCTGCGGGTCGTACCCTTCTTTTCGGTCGCTCGCCTTCCGTAACGTCACGGCGCCCGGGGGCCCGGCCAGGAGAGCACGAACATGCTGCACGACGTCGTCATCGTGGGTGGCGGGCCGGCGGGTCTTTCCGCGGCGTTGATCCTGGGACGGGCGCGGAAGCGGGTGCTGCTCTGCGACGCCGGGACGCCTCGAAACGCGGCCGCGCAGGAGATGCACGGCTTCGTTTCCCGGGACGGGACCCCGCCTCCGGAGTTCCGCCGCGTGGCCCGGGAACAGCTCGCGCCCTACGACTCCGTCGGGATACGGCAGGTGCGCGCGACCGCGGTCGAAGGGGTCCGCGGCGCATTCGAGGTCCAGACCGATGGCGAGCCGGTCCGCGCGCGGCGGGTCCTGCTCTGTGTGGGCGTGATCGACGAGCTTCCGAGCACGCCCGGCGTTCGAGAGCTGTGGGGAGAGGCGATCTTCCAGTGCCCCTACTGTCACGGCTGGGAGGTCCGGGACCGCGCCTTCGGTTACCTGGTTCCGTCGGCCGATCAGCTCGAATGGGCCCTGTTCCTCCGGGCGTGGAGCCCCGACGTCGTCGCCTTCACGAACGGCGCGTTCGCCGTCCCGGCCGGGCCCGCGGCGCGGCTCGCCGCGGCGCACGTGCGGATCGAGCCACGACCCATCCGTCGCCTGGTGGCCCGCGCCGCGGGAGCGCCAGGCCCGCGCCTCGAGGCCGTCGAGCTCGAAGACGGCGCCCGCGTCGCTCGCGAGGTCCTCTTCGCCCGGCCGGGGCAACGCCAGACCGAGCTCGTCGTCCGGAGCGGGGTGCGCGTGGACGAGACGGGCTTCGTCGTCGTCACGGAGCAGATGGAGACCTCGCGGCCCGGAATCTACGCCGCCGGCGACCTCACGACGACGCTGCAGAGCGCGATCCTCGCCGCGGCCGCCGGCGCGAAGGCCGCGTACGCCGTGAACCGGGAGCTGACGATGGAAGGGGCGACCACGGAAGCGTAGACGCGGTGCGCCGGCCGCGCCGGTCACGAATGATCGGGCCAGCGCCGACCCGAGCCGCTCGGCGAGGCGCGTCCACAGTCGGTGAGCCGACCGCGCGGTGCCTGCAAACCGCTCGCATCCACCATCGTCTGGCACTTCTGTCGGCCGAGCCGGCGTATGTGACGATCAGGTTGGGCGACGTCTGAAGG
>DATBIZ010000492.1:0-1649 GCA_036556645.1 Vicinamibacteria bacterium
CGCTGGAGCGGATGCCGGACGGCACGCGGCGGGTGGAGATCGACGGCCTGCGCCGCGCGCGCGTGGTCACGCTGCTCGGCATCGACACGCTGGTCGCCGAGGCCGAGCTGCTCGACGAGGGCGAGGCTGGCGACGAATGGGGCCCGGCGGTGGAGGCCCTGGCCCGCTACCTGCACGCGCACGCGGAGCTGCGCGCGTTCCTCGAGCAGCAGCGCCGCTCGCGCGAGCCGATGGCCTGGGTCAACCTGGCCTGCCAGCACCTGCCGATCGCGGCCAGCGCGCGCCAGAAGCTGCTCGAAGCGGTCGCCGCCGAACGCTGCCAGAAGATCAGCCGCGGCCTGGATGCGCTGCTGAGGAAAGAGCAGGCCTTCTGATCGAGCCGAGCCGACCCGAACGGTACCCCGTGGCCGAGCCGGGTCCGGCCCGAGCCGAACCACAACCGAACCGTGCGGTCAGCCGCTCGCGGGCGGACGGCGGTTCACCTCCAGGTCGATCCGCACGAACAGGCGGCCCGCGGCGTTCGAGGTGAACACGGCGCGGTAGAGGAACGTGTCGTAGTACTGGAAGCCGTCACCGGGTTCGAGCACCACCGTGGCGGCGGGGGCGGCCGCGGCCGACGTCTCCGCCCGTCCCAGGCGGATATGGACCTCTCCGGCGCCGCCTTCGGCCTGGAGGCGGATGGTGGCACGGGTCACCGGCTCGAGCGCGCGGAGCACCAGTTCGGCGCGGGCGCCGGGCTCGATCCAGAAGCCCTCGACGCCCTCCTGCGACGCGCGGCCCTTCGTGCCGCCGTCGAGGAAGTAGAGGTAGTAGGCCTTGGGGTCGGCCGGCCACTTCTTGTGCGCGTCGCCCTCGGTGTCGCCGTAGGGCTGCTTCTTGCGCCACGGCTCGGTGAACACCGAGAGGTCGTTCAGCATGGTCAGCTCGGGCGGGAACAGCGTGAACGCCGCGCGCGCCGCGTGGTCGCCGGGCCGCAGCGAGTGCGCCAGCGGCGCGCGCCACACCGGCCACAGGAGCACGGCGGAGAGCGCCGCGCCGCCGGCCGCCACCGGCCACTCGCGGCCGCGCGGGACGAGGAACAGCGCGAGCGGGAGCAGGTTCAGGAAGTAGCGGTTGCCCACCGTGCCGCCGCCGCCGTACCAGTTGTCCGGGATCATCTCGATGTAGAAGAGCCACGAGACCCCGAGCGCGGCCACGGCGAGCCAGCCGGCGCGATCGCGCGGGCCGGCCAGCAGGAACGCGAGCAGCGCCAGCACGGCCGGCGCGAAGTACGGCAGCGCGCCGCCGAACCGCCCGGCCCAGAAGTAGCCGAGGTTGCGCCAGAACGCCTCGCGGTACTCGGAGGCGGCGCGGGCCGGCCCGGTGCGCCGCGTGGCCTCGTCGCGTCCTTCGACCAGCGGCCCGAGCTGGTCGGTGGTCATCCACTGGCCGCTGTTGCCGAAGGTGACGCCGTGCGCCTCGAACGGGAGCGTGCCGTAGAACGTCTTGCGCTCGCCCCCCTGGTAGTTCATCTCGCCGGTCACGGCCTTGTTCAGGCCGAACAGCGCGACCACCGTCCCCGCGAGCACGGCGCCGCGCCGGAGGGACTCCCGGAACCCGCGGCCGAGCTCGGCGCGCGCGACCAGCAGGGGCTCGACACCCAGCGGCAG
>DATBIZ010000493.1:0-3581 GCA_036556645.1 Vicinamibacteria bacterium
CGCCAGCAGCGTGAAGCAGTGCTCGAGGTGGCGCGGCGACTGGCCGGCCTGCCCCGCGTCGCGGGCGGCCCGCTCGAGCACGCGCGCGGCGGGGACGGCGAGGGCCGGGTCCTGCTGCCGGACCCGCAGCAGCGCCTGCGCGCAGCGGTAGCGCATGTCGAAGCGAGGGTCGTCCAGGGCGAGCAGCAGGCCGTCCGCCGAGCGCTGCGTCGGCACGCCGCGCAGCACGCGCGCCACGCGCCGCCGGATCACGGGCTCGAGCGACGCGTCGAGCAGCGAATCCACGAGCTGGCCCGTGCAGCGGGGCGCCGCCCGCCGCAGGCTCCCCGCGGCGGCCTCGAACAGGCTGTCGCGGGCGAGCAGGGGGATCACGTGGGGAACGAGGCGCGGGTCGAGCTCGCCGCGCGCGAGCACGCCCGCGATCCGCCGCGCGTCTCCGGAGCGCAGGTCGGCGGTCGCCCGCACCAGCGGATCGGCGGGGAGGACGCTTTCGCCGCCGGCGCGCCCCGCCTCGCCCAGCAGCGACGGCGCCTGCGCGTGCACGCTGGCCAGCGTGAGCAGCGTGGCCGGGTCCACGATCGAGGGCGCATCGCCCGGACCGCTGCTCGCGCGCAGGCTTCCCGCCAGCGCGCCCACGTAGCCGCGGCGCAGCACCGGGGTCAGCGCGAGCGTGGCGCCGGCGCAGGCGGCCACGACGCCGACCAGGACGGCCGGCGAACGCTCGCCGGCCAGGGCCAGCACCAGCATCACGGCCAGGCTGCCCGCGATGCCGCCGATCCGGTCGCAGGCCACGTCCACGATCACCTTGGCCGGCCGCTTCTCCGCCTCGGGCAGCGGCGTGTAGAGCAGCTCGTAGCCGGAGCGGAAGGCCGAGTTGCGCAGGGTCGCGTGGCCGCCGCGCAGGGCGACGATCGCGGCGAGGCCCGGCCAGACCAGCGCGGCCATCGCGCCCACCGCCGTGGCCAGCGCGGGCGCGGCCAGGGTCCAGGCGGGCCCGAGGCGGGTGAGCAGCGGGCCCACCACCGTCACCTGCGCGAGCAGCGCGAGCACCCCGGTGACGGCGTGGAACAACGCGAAGAACGACATCAGCGCGGCGCCGCCGCCGAGCTGGCGCGTGGCCCCCACCGCGAGCAGGTAGTCGAGCACGACGTCGAGGAGCGCGGTCAGCGCGACCAGCGCGGCCAGCGCCGGGAGGAGCGGCCCGCGCCGGAGCAGGCGCAGCGCGGATGACGGGGGCGGGACGCCGTGCGCGCGCGGCGCCTCACCCGCGGGCGTTCCCGAGGCGAGCGCGCGCACGCTCAGGGTGCCCGCGGCGCTGACCGCGGCGAGCAGCGCGAGCATGCCGCCCGGGGTGAGCGCCTTCGCGGCCGCCCAGGTGAGCACCCCGCCGGCCACGCCGCCGAGGCTGGCGCCGGCCCCGATCGCGCCCATCGCGTGCCGGGCCGCGTAGGGGTCGAAACGCTCGGTGACCAGCAGCCAGAAGCCGGAGACGAGCACCGCGCCGAGCGCGGCGTGGTGCAGGTAGACCGCCACCGCGGCCACGCGCGGCGCGCCGCCCAGCGAGAGCCCCCACTCGACGAGGAACGCCGCCGCGCTGAGGCCCAGCGCCAGCGGCACCAGGCGGGCCGGCGAGCGGCGCGCCGCGGCGCGGGAGGCGCCGAGGGTGGCCGCGACCGAGAGCGCGGCCGCGGCCGCGGACATGACGGGCAGCGACGTCACCGGGAAGTTGGACAGGAACAGGGCGTCGCGCGTCGCCCGGGCCGCGACCTGCTGGCCGACGAGCAGCGCGGCGGCGGCGATGGCCGGCCGCAACTCCACCCCCGGCGGCCGGGCCGCGTTCATGCGGCGGATCTTAACCCCCGCGCCGAACGCTGTTAGGATGCACGCCGACCACGCCATGCCCGAGGACGCTTCGCGCCGCGAGAGCAGCGAAGAGAGACCGCCGTCGTCCGACTGGACGAGCGCGGAGACGCTGTCCGGCACTCCCGGCGCCACGGCGGAGACCGCCTTCACGCCCGGCACGATGCTGGCGGGCCGCTACCGCGTGGTGGCGCTGCTCGGCCGCGGCGGCATGGGCGAGGTGTACCGCGCCGACGACGTGAAGCTCGGCCAGCCGGTGGCGCTGAAGTTCGTGCGCGGAGCCCTGTCGCCGGACGTGCTCCCGCGGCTCTACGCCGAGGTCAGCCTCGGACGCCAGGTCGCGCACCCGAGCGTGTGCCGGCTGTACGACGTCGTGGAGGTGGACGGCCACACGTTCCTCTCCATGGAGTACGTGGACGGCGAGGACCTCGCCTCCCTTCTCGGGCGCATCGGCCGCCTGCCCGCGGACAAGGCGCTCGACATCACGCGCGACCTGCTCGCCGGCCTGGCCGCGGTGCACGACAAGGGCATCGTCCACCGCGACCTCAAGCCGGCGAACGTGATGATCGACGGCCGCGGGCGCGCGCGCCTGACCGACTTCGGCCTCGCGGTGGCGCTCGAGGGGCCCGGGCCGCGCCCGTTCGCCGGCACCCCCGCCTACATGTCGCCGGAGCAGCTCGCGGGCGGCGAGGTCACCGCGCGCAGCGACCTGTACGCGGTCGGGTTGATCGCGTACGAGACGGCGACCGGCCAGCGCTTCTTCGACGCGCGCACGCTCGACGAGCTGACCGCGCAGCACCGTGAGCCGAAGACGCTGAAGCTCACGAGCGTATCGCGCGCCGGCGACCCGGCGCTGGAGCGGCTGATCCGGCAGTGCGTGCAGGAGGACCCTGCGGCGCGGCCGGCGTCGGCGCGCGCCGCCCTCGCCGCGCTGCCGCTGGCCGACCCGTTGGAGGCGGCGGTGGCGGCCGGCGAGACGCCGTCGCCGGAAGCCGTCGCCGCCGCCGGGAAGGTGGGCGACCTCGCGCCCGCGATGGCCTGGGCCGCGCTCGCCGCGGTGCTGGCCGGAATCTTCGGCCACGCGCTGCTGGTGGACCGCTTCGGTCCGCTGCGGCGCTCGATGCTGCCGAAGTCGCCGGAGATCCTGGTGGACCGGGCCCGGGAGGCGGCCGCGCGCCTCTCGCCCGGCGGTGCCGCGGACGAGGCGTGGACGTTCGACTGGGACCAGGCCTATATCGCCCACATGGCGAGCGGCGATCCCTCGCCGGACCGCTGGGAGCGGCTGCGCGGCGGCCCGGTGCCGCCGCTCCACTTCTTCTACCGCCGCAGCCCGCGGCGCCTGGTCGCGCACAACCGCGACGGACGCGTGCTGCGCAACGATCCGCCGGCCGAGGTGTCCGGCATGGTCGAGGTCGTGCTGGACCCGCAGGGGCGGCTGACCAGCTTCCAGGCGGTGCCGCCGCAGATGGAAGCGCCGCGCGCCGCCTGGCCCGAGCCGGACTGGGCGCCCCTGTTCGCCGAGGCCGGGCTCGACGCGACGGCGTTCGCCCCGGTGCCGCCCGAGTGGGCGGCTCCGGTGGACTCGGATCGCAAGGCCGCCTGGCGCGGCACGTATCCGGGCGCACCGGACGTGCCGGTGCGCATCGAGGCGGCCGCGTACCACGGCCGCCCGGTGTGGTTCGCGCTGCTGCCCCCGTGGGACGGGCCGAGCCGGATGCCGG
>DATBIZ010000494.1:0-3723 GCA_036556645.1 Vicinamibacteria bacterium
CGCCGGGATCGAGCGGTTCCAGGCCGACATCCTGGAGGGCAACACCCGCATGCTCGACGTGCTGGCCGGCCTCGGCTTCCGCGTCGAGGAGCGCTCCCGCGACGGCGTGGTGCGGGCCTGGTTCGAGATCGACCCCAGCCCGGACGCCATCCGCGCCAGCGACGAGCGCGCGTGGCGGGCGGCGGCCGAGAGCGTGCGGGCGGTGCTGCACCCGCGGTCGGTCGCGGTGGTGGGCGCCTCGCAGAAGACCGGCACCATCGGGGCGGCGCTGATCCGCAACGTGGTCAAGCACGGCTTCAAGGGGCCGATCTATCCCGTGAACCCGAAGGGCGGCACGATCGAGGGGCTCACCGCCTACCCGAGCGTGAAGGCGATCGGCCAGACCGTGGACCTCGGCGTGATCGCGGTGCCGGCGCCGGCCGTGCACGAGGCGGTGGCGGAGTGCGCGGCGGCGGGCGCGCGCGGCGTGGTGGTGATCTCGGCCGGCTTCGCGGAGGCGTCGGCCGAGGGCCGCGCCGCGCAGCGCCGCCTGCGCGAGCTGGTGCGGGGCGCGGGCCTGCGCATGGTGGGCCCGAACTGCATGGGCTTGCTCAACACCGACCCGGAGGTCTCGCTCGACGCCACCTTCGCGCCGACCTTCCCGCCGGAGGGCAACGTGGCCATGCTCTCGCAGAGCGGCGCCCTGGGCCTGGCCATCCTCGACTACGCGCGCGACCTCGACATCGGCCTGTCCACCTTCGTCTCCGTGGGCAACAAGGCCGACATCTCGGGCAACGACCTGCTCGCCTACTGGAAGGAAGACCCGCGCACGGCCGTGATCGCGCTCTACCTCGAGAGCTTCGGCAACCCGCGGCGGTTCGCGCGCTGGGCGCCCGAGGTGGCTCGGAAGAAGCCGGTGGTGGCGGTCAAGTCCGGGCGCTCCGCCGCGGGCACCCGCGCCGCCTCGAGCCACTCGGCCGCGCTGGCCGCGCTCGACGTGGCGGTGGACGCGCTGTTCGACCAGGCCGGCGTGATCCGCACGGACACCCTCGAGGACATGTTCGACGTGATCACCCTGCTCGCCACGCAGCCGGTGCCGCAGGGGCCGCGCGTGGGCGTGGTCACCAACGCGGGCGGCCCCGGCATCCTGCTCGCCGACGCCTGCGAAGCGCGGGGCCTGGCCCTGCCCGAGCTGTCGGCCGAAACCGTGGAGCGGCTGCGCACGTTCCTCCCGGCGGCGGCCGGCCTCAAGAACCCGGTGGACATGATCGCCTCGGCCACGCCCGAGCAGTTCACGCGCACGGTGGAGGCGGTCGGCGCCGATCCCAACGTGGACTCGGTGGTGGTCATCTACGTGCCGCCGATGGTCACCAACGCCAGCGAGATCGCGGACGCGATCGCCAAGGGCGCGGGCACGGTGCCGGCGGCCAAGCCGGTGCTGTCGGTGTTCCTGTCCACCAAGGGCGCTCCGGGAGACCTCGCGCGCGGGCCCCGCGGGAAGCTGCCGTCCTACAGCTTCCCGGAGAACGCCGCGCGCGCCCTGGCCGCCGCGGAGCGCTACGGGCGCTGGCGCGCGCGCCCGGCCGGCCAGGCCACCCGCCTCGATCGCGCCACCCGCGACACCGTGCGCGGGATCGTCGAGACGGCGATGGCGGGCCAGGACAAGCCGTTCTGGCTCGAGCCGGTGCACGCCGAGGCCGTGCTGCGCGCGGCCGGCATCCCGCTCGCGGCGAGCCGACTCGTGTCGCCCGACGCGGCCGCCGCCGCGGCGGAGCAGCTCGGCTATCCGCTGGTGGCCAAGGCCGTCTCCCGGCGCCTGCTGCACAAGAGCGACGTGGGCGGCGTGATGCTGGGCCTCACCAACGCCGGCGAGGTGGCCGCGGCCGTGCGCACGCTGCGCGAGCGCGTGGAGGCGGCCTCGCACCCGCTCGAGGCGGTGCTCCTGCAGCGGCAGGTGAGCGGCGGCCTCGAGGCGCTCGTCGGGGTCGTCAGCGACGCCACGTTCGGCCCCCTGATCGTCTGCGGCCTCGGCGGCGTGCAGGTCGAGCTTCTCCGCGACGCCTCGTTCCGCATGCCGCCCGTGACCGACCTCGACGCACGCGACATGATCGACCGCCTGCGCCTGAAGGCCTTGTTCGACGGCTACCGCGGCTCGCCGCCCGCCGACCGGCGCGCGCTCGAGGCGCTGGTCCAACGGGTGTCCGCGCTGGTGGAGGCGCTGCCCGAGCTGCTGGAGCTGGACCTGAACCCGGTGAAGGTGCTGCGGCCCGGCGAGGGCGTCGTGATCGTGGACGCGCGCCTGCGCGTGGGCCCGGCCGCGCCGGAGGTGCGGTAGACTCGCCGCGCGTGCGCAACGATTTCCGGCCCTTCCTTTGCCGGCGCAATCTTTACCGGGGCAGCGCTCCCGAACGTCATCAAGTGCGGCACGCACGGCAGCGGCGAGCGGTATGAGCGTTGCAGGCTCCCCCGTCGTGGCATCGACGACGAGGCGCCTCGGAGCACGAGCGGCGGCGACGGTGGCCGCCCTGGCCCTCCTCACTGCGTCGATCGCGCTGTGCCCTTGCGCGGAGCCCCCACGCTCGGCCGATGTCCACGACTGCTGCGCGACCGTGCCCGGGTTCCGGGCCGCGTCCGAAGACTGCTGCAGCGAGCCGGGGGACGCTCCCCTCGTCGTCAGCGTCCCCTCCGTCCCTCTCGAGAGCGCCGCCCTGGACCAGGGTGCCGCGCTGACGCCGCCCCGGCCGTCGTCTGTCGTCGCGGCGCGCCGGGTCGCGAGCGCGGCCGCCTCCCCACCCTCCATCCTGCGCATCTGACCTCCCGCTGAGCGCGGCCACCCGGCCGCCGGTCGTCGTGTCTCTCCGCACGCTTTCCGTGCGGGGCCTCCCGGGAGGAATGCAGGTGCGCCTGTTCCGGTCGTTCTCGTTGTCGTTCACGTTGTCGGCCGTCCCGCTGCTCGCCGCGCCCGCGGCGGAGGAGAACCCCTCGCTCGCCGCGCTGGTCGCGGAAGCGATGGAGAGGAACCCGGAGCTGCGCGTCGCCGCCGAGTCGCTGGCCGCCGCCCGCCCGCGCCCGGTGCAGGCGGGGGCCCGGCCCGACCCGATGGTGTCGGTGCTGCTCGTCAACGACGGGTTCGCCCCCTCGCTCGGCACCCGCGACATGACGACGCTCGGCGTGATGGCCAGCCAGGACCTCTCCTGGCCGGGCAAACGGGCGCTCCGCGCGGCGATCGCCGGCGCCGACGTGGCGGTGGCGGAGCAGCAGCTCGCGCGCGCCCGCCTCGCCGTGGCGGCCGCCGTCCGCACCGCGTACCACGCGCTGCGCGAGGCCCGCGCGCTGCTCGCGCTGGCGCGCGAGCAGGTGGAGCTGGGCGGGCAGGCGGCCGCGGCCGCGCGCGCCCGGTACGTGGTGGGCCAGGGCACCCAGCAGGACGTTCTGCGCGCGCAGGCCGAGCTCACGCGGCTCGGCCAGCTCCCCGTCGAGCAGCAGGCCCAGGAGGAGGTGCGGCTGGCCGAGCTCCTCCGCCTCCTCGGCCGCCCCGGCGGGCCGATCGGGACCGCGGCGGAGGAGGCCCGGCCCTTCGCCGAGCCGCTCGAGGTGGTGCTCGAACGCGTGCGCTCGTCGAGCCCCGAGCTGGCGGCCGCCCGCGCCGCGGCGGAGGGCGCCCGGCTCTCCGCCGAGCTGGCGCGCAAGGCGTCCCGGCCCGACTTCACCGTCGAAGCGGGCTACATGAACCGGGGCCGGCTC
>DATBIZ010000495.1:0-5701 GCA_036556645.1 Vicinamibacteria bacterium
CGGCTCCGCGTCTCGCTCGCTTATCGCCTGCGTAACCGTCGTCGTGGCATCCCGTCGGATGGTTCGATCAGCACCGGCGGCGTCAGGACGGTCAGGGTTGCGGTCAGCCGTTTCGCGGCTTCCGTCGAGGTCCCGGCGACGGTCGTGCGATGGCCGCCACGCCGCGACCGTTCAGGAATGAGCTGGCGGAGAGGGGGGGATTCGAACCCCCGGTACAGGTTTTAACCCCGTACAACAGATTAGCAATCTGTCCTGTTCAGCCACTCCAGCACCTCTCCGCATGAGGTTTGGGGCCGCGACGGCGCCGGGCGGGAGCGACGGTCCCCTAGAATAGCACGGCGCTTTCGAGCACCCATGAAACGCCGCGCGCGGCCACCGGCCCGACCGACGCCGCCCGCGAGACGCCGATCCGCCGTGCTGGCCGGCCTCGCGGTCGTCTTGGCGGTCAAGCTCACCGTCGTCGCGCAGCTCCACGATCATCCGCTGCTCCAGCCGGCCGAAGGGCTCGACAGCGAGGCCTACTTCGAGCTGGCGCGACGCGTGGCTGCGGGCGACCTGGCGCTCGGCCCCGAACCGTTCTTCCTCGCGCCGCTCTACGCGTACGGGCTCGGCCTGCTGCTCGCCGTGTCGGACGGCTCGCTGCTCTTCGCGCGGATCGGGCAGGCGCTGCTCGGCACCGCCGCCGTGGGGCTGATCGGCGAGACGGCCCGGCGGTGGGCGGGGCCCCGGGCGGGCTGGGCCGCGGCCGCGCTCGCCACCGCCGCCGGCCTGTTCACGTTCCACGAGGTCCTGATCCTCCAGGCGGCGCTGGACCCGTTCCTGACCGCGCTCGCCCTCTACCTCCTGGCCCGGGCGCTGCCCGACGGCGGCGCGGCGCGCTTCGCGGCGTCGGGCGCGGCGTTCGGGGTGTTCGCGCTGAACCGGCCCAACGCGCTCGCCTGCGCGGCCGTGATCGCCCTCGCGCTCCTGTGGCGCCGTGCCACGCCGCGGCGCTGGATGCCGGCGGCGGCGTTCGCCGCCGGCACGGCGCTCGCGATCGCTCCGGCCACGCTCCGCAACCTGGCCGTCGCCGGCGAGCCGGTGCTGATCGCGTCGCATGGCGGGCTCAACTTCTACATCGGGAACAACCCGGACGCGGACGGCACGTACCGCGCCGTGCCCGGCATCACGCCGAACATCTCTGGCCAGGCGCGTGACGCCACGCGAGTGGCGGAGCAGGAGCAGGGGCGGCGACTCACCGCGGGCGAGGTGTCACGCCACTTCACGTGGAAGGCGTGGGGCTGGATCCGCGACGAACCCGCCCGGGCGGCGGCGCTGTTCCTGCGCAAGCTGGCGTACGTCTTCAACGAGGCCGAGCTGACGCTGAACAACAGCTATCGCTACTACAGCCGCGACGAGCCGACGCTGCTGCGGGTCCTCCGGGTCGGACCTTGGCTGCTGGTACCGCTCGGCCTCGCCGGGCTGCTGTTCGGCCCCCAACGCGGCGCGCCCGGCTACGCGGTGTGGGCGTCGTTCGTGCCGGCCTACGCGTTGTCGGTGGCGGTCTTCTTCGTCTCCGGGCGCTACCGGCTGCCGCTGCTGGTGCCGCTCTGCATCGGCGCCGGGTTCGCGATCGAGCTGGCGGTCCCCGCGCACCGCGGATCGCGGCGCCGGCGGTTCGCGGCCGCCGCCTGCGCCGCGCTCGGTGCGGTCGTCGCGCTGTGGCCGTTCCGGCTCGACGAGGGCCGCGCCGCCGAGCGCGAGCAGATGGCGCTCTGGCTGATCGACCAGGGTCGCCTGGACGAGGCCCGCGCGTACACCGGCGGCGATCAGGCGCGCCGTGAGCTCGCCGCCGCGCTCGAGCGCCAGGGGGTGGCGCTCGCGCAGCAGGGCCGCGCCGCGGAGGCGGTGCGCGCGCTGGAGGAGGCGGCCCGCTACGATCCCACCCGCGCCAGCGCACGGCTGAACCTGGCCGTGGTGCACGCGCAGGAAGGCCGGACGGAAGACGCGCGCCGGCTGGTGGAGGAGGCGCTGCGCCTGCGGCCGGACTACCCGCAGGCGCTCGGCCTGCGCGAGGCGCTCGACAGGATGCGGTGAGCCGCGGCCCGGCGGCCGCGAGGGCCGCCGGGCCGGTCGAACGCTAGAAGTTGATCAGCGCGCTCACCACGAAACGCCGCGGCGGCGCGTAGCTGTCGGCGGTGCCGAAGAACGGGTTCGGCACGATGCCGGGCTGCAGGAACGGCGCGGCCGAGAGCGTCCTCGTGTCGAGGAACTGGATCGAGTCGGTGCTGAGCCGCGTCTGCGTGTCGAACACGTTGAGCAGGCGTGCCTCGAGCGCGAGGTTCGCGCCGCCGCCGAGCGGGAAGCGGTAGGCGGCCAGCAGGTCGAAGTTGGTCCAGGTGGGGTTCCGCCGCGCGCCGGCCGGCTCGAGGTAATAGAGAGCGGCCCCACCCTGGCTGTCCTGCCCGCGCGCGTTCCACGGCGTGCCGCTCTGCACGCGCAGGTAGCCGCCGAGCGTCAGGGCGTCCACCGGCTGCACGTTCACGAACAGCTTGAACAGGTGCGGGCGGTCCTGGCGCAGCGGGCCGTCGCGGCCGGGCTCCTGGATGTTGGTGCCGGGGCCGTCCTGGATGAACGACGACGTGTTGAACACCGACGACGTCGGGCTGTAGTCGAGGTCGAAGTTGCCCTCCAGCCGGCTCCACGTGTAGCTCGCGTTGACGCTCCAGCGATCCACCAGCCGGCGCTGCAGCTCCACCGTGAACGCCTTGTACTTGCGCTCGGCCTCGATGCCGCGGCAGGCGGCGTAGGTGTTGCAGGGAAGGTTGGCCGCCACGGAGGGGCCGGTCGCCGGCAGCGCCGAAGGGACGTCCTCGATGAAGTCGTTCGTGTCCCTGTAGATGAAGAACAGGTCCACGCTCCACTCCGTGCCGAGCGGCGTGGCGTAGCCGGCGAGCCACTCGTCGTTGTAGGTGGGGCTCAAGTCCGCCGCGATCAGCTTGCCGGTCGTGCTCGCCCGCGGCACGTCCGAGATCAGCCGGCCGGTCATGTCGAAGCGCGCCTCGCGCTGGAAGATGCGCCGCGGAGCCAGCGAGCGGCCGCTCGATTTCTGGTCCGTGTTGTAGTAGCGGCCGTAGTTGGCGTAGACCTTGTCGCCCGCACCCGGCCGCAGGTTGAAGTTCACGCCCAGGCGCGGCTGCACCTGGTCGAAGAAGCCGAAGCGGACGAACGTGCAGCGGTCGTTCAGGCTCTCGAAGACGCCCGCGCCCGCCGGGGTGTAGGTGGACGGGCAGCCGCCGCTGCCCTCGAGGTCCTGGGCGAACTCGTCGCGGTTGAGCAGCACGCCCAGGTTGAGGGTCAGCCGCGAGCCCAGCGTCGCGGTGTCCTGCGCGAACACCGACCAGGTGCGCCCCTGGCCGAGCTGCGGCGGCTGCTGGAAGTAGTAGCGCGCGCGCAGCACCCTCTGGCCGGAGACGGTGATCGGCTGGATGTCGCCCCAGCCGTTGGTCAGCCGGAAGAAGTCCTCCTCGCCGAACTCGTACCCGCCGCCGACCTTGAACTGGTGGCCGGTCTTGCCGAGGTCGAAGTACTGGCTGAACACCGCCCGCGCCTCGTGGCGCTTGTAGTTCACCCGCGCGGCGTATTCGGCCCCGCCGAAGCGCACGTTGGCGCGCGCGTCGTCCCGGTAGTAGCCCATGGTTGCGGGGTTGGACGCGTTGAACGGCTGCGGCAGGTACCCGAGATCCACGTCGGGGTCCGACTCGTTGTTCTCCTGCAGGTAGAGGTAGCGCACCTCCAGCGTGGAGCGGTCGGTGGCGAAGAAGGACCACGACGCGGTCGCGAGCCGGCTGCTGTTGTCGTCCACCGTCGTCACCGAAGGGTCGTAGTCCGCGCTGGAGAGCCCGATCGATCCGGTCGTCTCGCTGGGACGGTCGCGGAAGCCGACCGCCAGGAGGTGCTTCTGGGTGGGGGTGGCGGTGATCTTGCCGTACAGCTCGTGCCCGCTGCGCTCCTCGTCGGGCAGCGCGGTGCCCAGCTTGTTCTGGCGGTCCCAGCGCGTCTCCTGGAAGTAGCGCGCCGAGCCGTACCAGAACACCTTGTCGTGGATGATCGGGCCGCCGGCGCCGAGGGCGGGGTTCACCACCGTCTTCAGCAGCGGGTCGCGGAACGCCTGGTCCTCGAAGTCGCCCACGAACTGCTCCGGCATCCACTCGAAGCGCGCGGTGCCCGCGAAGTCGTTGGTGCCGGACTTGCTCACCGCGTTGGTCACGAAGCCCGCGGAGCGGCCGAACTCCGCGGTGATGGCCCCGCGCTTGATGTTGAACTCGGCGATGTCGAGCTGGTTGATCTCGGTGCTGAGGGTGCCGAAGCCGGGGTTGGTGATGTTCACGCCGTCCATCAGGTAGGTGTTGTCCTGGCGGCTGCCGCCGCCGGAGGGACCGACCGGGCTGCGGTTCTCGGCCACCCCCGGGATGAGCTGGAACAGCCCCCGGTAGCTGCGCTCGAGGGGCAGGTCGTTGATGACCTCGTCGCTGTAGTTGAAGCTCACCTCGGTGGAACGCATGTCCACCGTGGGGGCCGCGGCGGTCACCGTGATCTCCTCGGCCAGCGTCGGGCTCAGCACCAGCTCGACCTGCGTGTCGCGGTCCACCTGCACCTGCGCGCCGCGCTTGGCGGTGCCGAGGCCGGTGAGGGTGGCCTCGACGGTGTACATCCCGGGCAGGAGCTGGTCGAAGATGTAGACGCCGTTTTCGGTCGTGGTCTCCTCGCGCCCGCCCGGCAGGAGCGGGCCCGAGACGCGCACGGTGGCGCCGGGCAGCACGCCGCCCTGCGAGTCCTTGACGACGCCGGAGATCGACCCCGTGACCTGCGCTTCCACCGTCGCCGCGGCCACGAGGGAGAACAGCACGGCCAGCACGATACGGATGCGTCCCATGGATATGTCCTCTCTGATTGGGCGGGTGCCCCGCCGGACCATGTTAGCGCCGGCGCGACGAGCGTAAAATGGCCCACGGAGAGGTGGCCGAGCGGTTGAAGGCGCCGGTCTTGAAAACCGGAGACCCGCAAGGGTCCGCAGGTTCGAATCCTGTCCTCTCCGTAACTCCTGGATGTGGCCCGCTACGCTCCGCGCTCTCCTTCGTTGATCGCGCGGCGTCGGATGAACCGCCGCCGCCGCGCAAAGTAACGCTCCGCTTCGGCGGCCAAACTCTCGACTAGCACCTGGCCGCGGGTCCGCTTCGGCGGCCAAACTCTCGACTAGCGCCTTGGCCGCGGGTCCGCTTCGGGGGCCAGACTCTCGACGAGCGCCTGGGAAGGGGCCGGCCTCGATCAGCGTCTTCGAGCGTCGCCCTGCGGCGCGCCCAGGTGGCTCTCCAGCCGGCGCCGCAAGCGTTTCACCAGCTCGGGATGGCCGCGGGGCCACCGGTCCTCGATGTCGAGGTCCACGACCGGCCGATCGATCTCGGGGAAGCGCATCTTGATCAGGGTCTGGTGCCTGTCGTGGCGCTCGCACATCACGAAGACGCGGTCGGCCCAGAGCAGCAGGTCGCGCGTGATCGGCCTGGTGGCGAACGCGGCCACGCCGGCGGAGAGCACCTCGTAGCGCGGGTCGTCGCGGTAGAGGTCCTCGGCGGTGCGGCTGCGGTCCACGTTGGCGGTGCAGACGAAGAGGATTCGCTCCCGGTGCACGCGCCGCTCCTTGTCCCCCGCCGGATTCTACTCT
>DATBIZ010000496.1:0-4288 GCA_036556645.1 Vicinamibacteria bacterium
GGCGCTCCCGACGGCGATCGCCAGCCGCGGAGCAGGTGCGCGGCGCCCCGCAGGCGCCAGGCCTCGGCCAGGTACGGGTGGCGCCTCACGACCCGATCGGCGGCCGCCAGCCGGCGATCCCCCCGCGGCTGCCGTTCGGCATGGTCGAGCGCGCGGGCGCCGGCCGCGCGCCATCCGGCGAGCGCCGCGAAGGCCAGCAGCATGCCGGCGGCGAGCGCCGGCGCGAGCCGGCCCGCCCGCGGTGCGTGCTCGCGCGGCGCCGCAGCCACGCCCAGCAGGGTCGCGAACGCGAGCGCGTTGGCGGGGAGGCGGAGGTTGAAGTCCACCAGCGAATGGATGAGGAGCGCGACGGCCGCGGCGGCGGCGCCCGCGGCGAGGGCCTTGCGGACCGGATCGCGGCCATGACGCAGCCGGTCCCGCAGCCCGCGGCCGGCCGCCCAGGCCAGCCAGAGCGCCAGGCCGAGGCCGACGAGGCCGGCCTCGGCCAGGAACTCGAGCAGGTCGCTCTCCGCATGCGTGGTGCGCACGTCGCCGTGGCTGCGCTTGTAGGCCGGGAAGGCGTCCGCGAACGCTCCCAGGCCCCAGCCCGTGATCGGCCGCGCCGCCGCCAGGCCGGCGGTGGCCGCGGCGACGTCGACGCGATAGGCGCCGGAGCCGTCGGCCGGGCCACGCAGGACCGTGCCCAGGTGCGCGCGGGTCGCCGCCGGCACCACGGCCAGGCCGAAGCCCAGAAGCAACACCACCAGCGCCGCGCTGAGCAGCAGCGGTCGGTGCGCGGGGACGGCGCGGCGGGAAGAGGCCGCCAGGAGGGCGGCCAGCGCGGCCAGCCCGCCTGCGAGCGCGATCAGCCCGCCCCGGCTGCGGCTGGCCAGGTGCGCCGCGGCCAGCGCGAGGCTGAGCCCGGCGAACGCCACCGCCTTCGGCGTGAAGCCCCCGGCGCGCCGGGCGTGGCCGATGGCGAGGCCGGCCGCGAGGACGACGCCCATGCCGACGAGCCCCGCGAAGTGGTTGTGGTTCACGTACGAGCCGAAGGGCGTGGTCATCAGCGCGCTGGCCTGGCCGTAGATCCGGTCGGGCGCCCGCGACCACTGGACGGCCCCGAATCCGGCCTGCGCCGCGCACGCGATCAGCACCGCGGCGGCCGCGCGCTGCGCCGCGGAGCGATGCCGCGCGCGGTCGCTCCAGAAGGCGGCCACCGCCAGCATCGCGGCGAGCAGGATCGCGGCCTCGACCGACCAGACGGGCGCCGCGCTGGTGCCGCTGGCGGCCTGCGCCAGGGCCAGGACGGGAAGCGCCGCCGCCGCGCCGGCGAGCGGGGGGAGACCTTCGGAGGTCGCGGCGCGCGCGGCGAACGCCGCCGCCAGCGCGAGCAGCAGCGCCGCCGCCAGCGCGTAGCGCGCCACGTCCGGGGCGCCCCCATAGGCCCACGGCGCGGCCACCACCAGGGCCAGCAGCGCCCCCTCGGCCGCGACCGTCAGCCCGCGCGGCATCGTCACTCGAACCGGTGCTTGCGCAGCCACAGCTCCAGCGTGAGCAGCGTCCAGAGCTGGTGGCCGCGGTCGGCGCGGCCGGACAGGTGCTCGGCGAACAGCGCCTGCACCGCGTCGAGGCGGAGGAACCGCGCCAGCCGCGGCGACGAGAGCAGGGTGTCGTGCACCAGGGGACGCAGGTCGCCGCGGAACCACGCGCCGAGGGGGACGCCGAAGCCGTGTTTGGGGCGGGACAGGATCGCGGGAGGCAGCAGGTCGGCGACCGCGTGCTTGAGCACGATCTTGCCGCGCGCGCCGCTGCGCTTGAGCGCGTCCGGCAGCGACGCCACGTAGTCGAACAGCGCGCGGTCGAGCAAGGGGCTGCGTGCCTCCAGGCCGTGGGCCATGGTCATGCGGTCCATCTTCGGAAGCAGGTCGTCGAGCAGGTAGGTGCGCGCGTTCAGGTGGAGCGCGCGCGAGAGCGTCGAGCCGTGGGCCGCCGCCTGCAGCGCCTCCTCGTACGAGGAGAGCAGGCGCGCGCGGTCGAAGATCCCGTGGCCCAGCGCCGCGCGGAGCGCGGGCACGTCGAAGATCGAGGCCCAGGCCAGCAGGCGCTCGGCCGGCGGGAGCGCGGCCTTGGACAGGAAGCGCCGGGCCCGGCTGCGCATCCCGTGCGCCTGGGCGCCCGGCGGGATCCACCGCCCCGCGATCGCGGCGAGGCCGCGCAGGGGGTCGGGGATCCGCTCCGCGAGCAGCGCGGCGTGGAACTTGGCGTACCCGGCGAACGTCTCGTCCCCCCCGTCGCCGTTGAGCGCGACCGTGACGTGCCGCCGCGCCGCCTGCGCGACCAGGTAGGTCGGCAGCGCGGAGGAGTCGCCGAACGGCTCGTCGTGATGGTGGAGCAGCGTCTCGATCAAGGCGGCGGCCTGCGGCCGCACGACCGAGTCGTGGTGCTCGCTGCCGATGTGGGCCGCCACCGCGCGCGCGGGCGCGCGCTCGTCGAAGAACGCGTCCCCCTCGAACCCGGCGGTGAAGGTCTTCACCCGCCCGGGGACCAGCCGCGCGGTCAGGGCCCCGATCGCGCTCGAGTCCACGCCGCCGGAGAGCAGCACGCCGAGCGGCACGTCGGCCACCAGCCGCTTGCGCACCGCCGCCGTCAGCAGCTCGCGCACGTCCGCCGCGGCCTCGGACAGTCCCACCGCCCGCTCCGCCCCTCGCGCCGGGAACGCGGGTTCCCAGTACCGCCGCGGCGGCTGCACGCCGCGCGCGTCGGCGACCAGGATCGAGGCCGGCGGCAGCTTGCGCACGCCCCCGAAGAGCGAGCGCGGCGTGGGCACGTAGCCGAGCGCGAGGTACTCCGGCAGCGAGGCCTCGTCCATCTCCGCCGGCACCCCGGCCGCGAGCAGGGCCTTGACCTCGGATCCGAACACGAGCCTCCGGCCGTCGTGCCAGTAGTAGAGCGGCTTCTTGCCGAACGCGTCGCGGGCCAGCACCAGCCGCCGCCGGCGCCCGTCCCAGATCGCGAGCGCGAACATCCCGTCGAGGGCCTCCACCATCGCCTCGCCGCGCTCCTCGTAGCCGTGCGCGATCACCTCGGTGTCGCCCTGCGACCGGAAGACGTGGCGCGCCGCGAGCTCCCGCCGGAGGTCGCCGAAGTTGTAGACCTCGCCGTTGAGCATCACCTGCACCGATCCGTCCTCGTTCGGCACCGGATGATCCGCGGCGTGCGAGAGGTCGATGATCGAGAGGCGGCGGTGGGCGAGGCCGACCGAGGGCGCGCCGGCGCAGTCGGAGAAGAACCCCTCGGCGTCCGGGCCGCGGTGCCGCAGCGCGTCGGCCATCGCGCGCAGCACGCCGGCCTCCACCGGCGCGCGCTCGAAGCTCAGGACGCCGGCGATGCCGCACATGTCAGGCCCAGCCGCGCGCCGCGTACCACGCGAGCTTGACCCACTCCCCGACGCGCGCACGGCAGACGCGGGCGGGCGGCCCCGCGTCCGCGACCGGGACGGCGCTCCATTCGACCTCCGGCATCGCCCGCCGCGCCGCGCGCAGCGCGCGACCCATGTGCGAGGCGGAGGTGACCAGCGCCACGCGCCGCCAGCCCCGCGCGCGGACGATCGCGGCCGCGTTCACCACGTTCTCGCGGGTGGTGGTCGAGCGCTGCTCGCGAACGATCGCGTCCTCCGGCACGCCCGCGCGGCGCGCCTCGTCCGACAGCGCGCGGCCGCTGTCGCCGCCCACGCCGGCGCCGGTGACGAGCAGGAAGCGCACGCGCCCGGTCCTCTGCAGCCGGGCGGCCCGCCGCACGCGCAGGTAGTCCACGTCGCCCGACAGGACCAGCGCGGCGTCCGCGGCGGGGGGCTCCTCGTTCGCGCGGTACGGCGGATCCACGGTCGCGGCCAGGGCCATCGGCATCAGGGCGGCGCCCAGGAGCGCGAGCGCGGTCCTCATGCCGGGGGGCGCGTGCCGACCGCCCGCCACCCGTACCCGGGCAGCACCGTGACGTCCACCAGGCCCGCCGACCGCAACAGCGCTTCGACCTCCTGGCGCGCGTAGCGCTTCTCGAGCGGGGCGGAGAAGCGGTCGAACTGGTCGTTCCAGAGGACCCGGAACGGGTAGTCCACGTATTGGGCGAGCGGCAGGTCCCGCACGCGGGGGCGTCCGCCGGCGAGCGCCGCGAGCTTCAGCGGACCGACCCACCACAGCCAGAGGAAGGCGGCGAGCAGCAGGGTGAGCGGCCGCAGGACCGGCAGGGGAAGGCGCGTGGTGACCGCGCGCGCCGCCGCGACGAGGCGGAGCAGCGCGCGCCGCAGCGGCGA
>DATBIZ010000497.1:0-3039 GCA_036556645.1 Vicinamibacteria bacterium
GCGCGCGGTGTCCGCGGGCGGCTCCGCGTACCCCAGCCTGCGCAGCAGCTCCTGCGCCCGATCCTCGAGCGCGGCGGGGGGCTTCTCGAACGGCTGGAGGTGGAAGAGCTGCACCGGTCGCACGAGCGGCGGCACGAGCACCGCTCCGAGCAGGGTCGCCGCGGCCAGCGCCCAGGCGACCGGACGGCGGATGCCGCCGGCGCGGGCGGCCGCGACCATCTCCGGCGACGGCGTCTCGCCCGCGGCCAGCGCCTCGGCCAGCGGGTCCCCGCCAGGTAGCAGCGCCGAGACCGCCAGCGCGGACGGCGGCCGGTGCTCCGGATCCTTCTCCAGGCAGCGGAGGATCGCGCGCTCGACGGCCGGGTCGAGCCCCTCCACGAACGAAGAGGGCCTCGGCGGGGCCTGCTCCCGATGCTGGCGCGCCAGATCGCTCGGCGTGCGCCCCTCGAACGGCTTGCGGCCGGTGAACATCTCGAAGAGCACGAGGCCGAGCGCGTAGATGTCGCTGCGCACGGTGACCTCGCGGCCGGAGAGCTGCTCGGGCGACATGTACGCGGGGGTGCCGGAGCGCACTTCGTCGCCGGTGATCCCGCCGGCCAGCGCGGCCAGCCCGTAGTCCGTGATGCGGACGCGGCCGCGCCCGTCGAGCATCACGTTCTCCGGCTTCAGGTCGCGGTGCAGCATCCCCTTGTCGTGGACGGCGGCCAGGCCGGCGCAGATCTGCCGCGCCACGTCGAGGGCCTTCTCGGCCGGCAGCCGCCCGATGCGCCGCTGCAGCGTGGCCAGGTCCTCTCCGTCCACGTGCTCCATCGAGACGAACGGCCGGCCTTCGAGCTGCCCCACGTCGTAGACGCGGCACACCGCCGCGTGCGAGATCTGCCGGGCCGCGCGCACCTCGCCGTAGAGCCGCCCGAGCCGCTCCGGATCGTCCTGCACCGCCTCGGGAAGGAACTTCAAGGCCACGGTCTGGCCGATGCGCAGGTCGTCGGCGCGGTAGACCTCGCCCATGCCTCCGCGCCCGATCAGCCCGACGATCCGGTAACGCTCCTCGAGCACCAGGCCGGGCAGGAAACGCGGCGCGGCGGCTCCTCCCGGGTGCAGGGCGGACAGGCGCGCGCCGCTCAGCGGCGGCGTCTGGCGGCCCGCCGGGCGCGGGCTGGGCGAGGGGCGCGGCGCGGTGTACGTCGGGTTCTCCGGCAGGTCCACCGGCGTGCCGCACGACGGGCAGAAGCGGTGCGTGTCGGTCAGCGCACCCGAGCACGCGACGCAGGTCGCCATGCGCCGATCTTAGCCGCGCGCGGCGGCGCGATCACCCGATCGGGGCGGCCGGGGCCAGCGCGCGCTCCGCGCCCGCCGCGCCGGTGGCCGGCGGCGAGAGGAGCCAGCCCGCGAGCAGGCCGAAGAGGACGTTCGACACCCCGACCTCGGGCAGGTGCGCGTAGCGGATCGCGTCGGGCAGGTACGGGTTCGCGATCAGCAGCGGCGCCACCCCGCCGAGGATGCCGAGGGCGGCGGCCGCGGCGGCCGCGGCGGCCCGGCGCGTCGCCACGAGGCGCCGGACGATCAGGAGCACGATGCCGCTCAGGACCAGCCCACGCCCGACCTGGGTGGCCACGACCGCGGCCATGGAGGGCATCGGCGAGGCCTCGTAGAACTCCCGGATGAACGGGTACACCAGCATCCCGGCGGCGAGGTAGAGGGCGATGTAGGCCGCGTCGCACAGGGCGACGCGCCACCAGGAGGGCCAGGCGGGGCGCGGTGCCGCGTGCTGCACGTCCGCCGGCCGGAACGCCAGGCCGAGGAACGCGGCCACGCCGGCCGAGACCGCGAGCGCGTGCGCGTAGAGCCAGGGCAGGTCTCCCTCGGGAATGCGGATGTCGAACAGGACCGCCTCGACCAGCGCGCAGGCCTGGATCCCGCCCCAGATGAGCCACAGGGTCAGCGCCCGCGTGACCCGCGTCCCCGCCAGCCGCGCGCTCAGCCACTCCAGCACGAGCGCGGTCAGCGCGTTGGAGGCGAGCACTCCGCCGAGCCCCGGCGTCCCGGCGCCGGAGGCCGGCACCAGGAACGAGAACGCCGCCTGCAGGACCGTGACCACGATCGTCGCCGCGGCCGCCTGTACGAGCCAGTGCACCTTCATCACGTCCTCCCCTTCTTGCGCGCCCGCCCGATCGCGCTCTCGATCCACCCCAGCTGCGCGCGGCTGCCCTCGACGCCGCTCGCGAACGCCAGTTGCGCCGCGAAGGGCATCTGCCGCGCGTGGTGCGCCGCGAACGCCTCCAGCTCGGCGACGTAGCCGCGCAGCTCGGCCCTCGTCGCCCGCAGGAACTGCCGCAGCTCCGTCCTCGGCACGGCGTCCATGAAGGCGAGGCGGAGCATCAGCACGTCCCATCCCCGCACGACGTCGTCCCGCGTGGGCGGCCGCCGCAGCCACTCCCGGAAGGCCTGGCGGCCGGACGCGGTGGGCACGAACGGCGTGCGGCGGCGGCCGGTGCGCCCGCCGGACACCGGCGCGATCCAGCGCTGCCGGACCAGCCGGCGCAACGCGGGATAGATGGCGCCCGGGCTGTCGCTGAAGGCGGCCAGGGGCGTGACCACGAAGGTCTTGCGCAGGTCGTAACCGGACTGCGGGGCCGCGTGGAGAAGGCCGAGCAGCGCGTAGCCGAGGGTGGAGCGGGGAGCGGCCGACATAGTGCGGCACGTATCGTACGCTGCGTACTATGCGCGGTCAAGCCCGCCAAGCGTCTTGGGCGGCCAGGCCCTACTTGAGCGAGAACTCCCGGCCCTTGAGGTCCTTGACCCGGTCGCGCAGCTGCGCCGCCTTCTCGAACTCGAGCGCCTTGGCCGCGTCCCGCATCTGCTTCTCGAGGACCTTGATCTCCTTGTTCAGGTCCTCGAGCGAGCGGTAGCGCTCTTCGGGCGCCTCCGCGACCTCGGGCACGCCCACGTAGTCGGCCTCGTACACGCTGGAGAGCAGCTCCCCGATGTTCTTGCGGATGCTCTCGGGCGTGATCCCGTGCTCCTGGTTGAACGCCTCCT
>DATBIZ010000498.1:0-2487 GCA_036556645.1 Vicinamibacteria bacterium
CGGAGAACGTCCGCAACGACCTGAAGATCCACCTGGTGGAGTCGATCGAGGAGGTCCTCGAGCTGGCCCTCACGCCGGTGGACACCGCCTACGACGTCACCCGCGACCAGCGGCGGTGGCACCTGAGGCCCAACTGACCTCATAGCCGTTCATTCATCGGCGCCCGCCCGGCCGAGTCGCGACTCGGCCGGGCTTTCCTTTCCCCCTGCGCCGGCCGCCAATTCGTCAAGAATTGTTTCCATCGGCCGCCGAGGGAACCCGCGCCGGACGGACGTCGTAGGGTGGAGGAGTAGGGAGTAGCCACCCGCGTCCCGCGGGATGGTCCGGCCGTCACCACGGGGCCCCGGGGGGCGCCCGGCCGGCCTGCTGCGATCCGAGCAGCGGCGAGACTACCAAGGGAAAGGTAGCGCCGCCATGTTCTGGATCTGGGCCGGCTTCGTCGTGTTCGTCCTCCTGCTCCTGGCGCTGGATCTCGGAGTGTTCCATCGCCGGGATCACGCGGTGTCCGTCCGCCAGGCGCTGGGCTGGACGGCGGTGTGGATCGCGCTCGGGCTCTTCTTCGCCGTCTTCGTCTACTTCGGCTACGAGCACCACTGGTTCGGGCTCGGCTACACCCCCGACGCGGTGGACCGCAGCGACGCGTTCCCCGACGGCCGCGCCAACGACGGCCGCAGCGCGCTCGTCAAGTACCTCACCGGCTACGTGGTCGAGAAGTCGCTGTCCGTGGACAACGTGTTCGTGATCGCCATGATCTTCGGCTCCCTGGCCGTGCCGGCGATCTACCAGCACCGGGTGCTCTTCTGGGGGATCCTGGGCGCCCTGGTGATGCGCGGGGTGATGATCGGCGCGGGCGCGCGCCTCATCGCCGAGTTCTCGTGGATCCTGTACGTCTTCGGCGCGTTCCTGATCGTCACCGCGGTGAAGATGCTGCTGATCCGGGAGGTCAGCGACCCGTCGCAGAGCTGGGCGGTGCGCCTGACGCGGCGCCTCCTGCCGGTGACGGACCGCTTCCACGGCAACCACTTCTACGTGCGCGCCGGCTCGGCCGCGTCGCACGAAGCGGAGATGCCGGGCGCGCCCGTGATCGACGACCCCGCCGTCGCCCGCGCCCGGCCGGGAACCCTCATGCTGACGCCGCTGGCCCTGGCCCTGGTGCTGGTGGAGATGACGGACGTGATCTTCGCCGTGGACTCCATCCCGGCCATCTTCGCCATCACGGCCGACCCCTTCCTGGTGTTCACGAGCAACGTGTTCGCCATCCTGGGCATGCGCTCGCTGTACTTCGCGCTCGCCGGCGCCATCGAGAGGTTCCGCTATCTGAAGCCGTCGCTGGCGGCGGTGCTGGCCCTGGTCGGGGGAAAGATGCTGGCGCACCCCTGGCTGAAGGAGAACCTGGGTCCCAACTTCAACCTCTACCTGCTGACGGTGGTGCTCGGGATCCTGGCCGCGGGCGTGGTGGCGTCCTGGTGGCGCCGCGACGCGCCGCCGGCGGCCACCGAAGCCGCGTAGGGTCGTCCCTGCTCGGGCGCGCGGATGAGCCGGTCCACGGCGATCGAGAGGGCGAGCAGCACGGCGAGGGGCAGGCCCAGGCTGCGGAACGCGCGGTCGGCGACGTCGTGGCGCAGGGCCAGCCGGTCGAGCGCCAACAGGCCGGAGAGCACGGCCAGCCACACCGCGGCGACCTGCCACTCCGCGGCGCCGCCGTTCACGATGGAGGGCAGGTAGGGCTCGATCGAGCCGTGGCCGGAGAGGGCGGCCCACAAACGCGTCGGCCGGTCGCCGCGGTTGAGCAGCAGCAGCTCGCCTGGCCGCGCCGCGGCGAAGAGAGCGAGCCCGAGGCCGATCGCGGCCAGCGGCCACCGCCACCGCGCCAGGCCGCGCGGCGAGTGGGCCACCCGCAGCGCGGCGGCGACGGCCAGGAGCGGCACGAGCGGGACGAGGAACCGGCCGGGCGGGGACTGCCCTCCCCACCACATGCGCCACGGCAGCACCGGAGCGATCGCCGCGGCCGCGGCGAACATCAGCGGCCCCGTGTCCCGCCAGCGGCGCGCGAGGGGGACGAGGCCGGCCAGGCCGAGCAGGAACACGGGCGCGTGCCAGAGCAGGCCGAACGAACGGTCGAGGAAGAGGCCGGCGAGCGCGGACCAGGGCGAGCCGGACATCTGCGCGGGCGCCCCGTGGTAGATCGCCAGCGGCGTCGGCCGGCCGAAGACGTGGTGGAGATAGGCCAGGTACGCGGCCGCCGTCAGCGCGGACGTCACCGCGAAGGCGAGGAGCGCGCGGCCGCGCAGCCGGGCCAGGGCTGTCGCCCCCCCGGCGCCGGCGGCCGCGATCATCTTGACGTGCAGCCAGGGCAGGAGGCCTAGAGCGAGCCCGGCCGCGCCCGCGGCGGCCCAGCCGCCCGTGCCCACCAGCGCGAGGCCTCCGAAGAGCGCCAGCGCGGAGGCCGCCTCGGTGTAGACGTGGAACGCGTAGAAGAAGACCGGC
>DATBIZ010000499.1:0-2687 GCA_036556645.1 Vicinamibacteria bacterium
TCCTTGGTCAGCGTCTCGTCGAGGTTCAGCAGCACGTTGCCCACCATGGTCCAGGCGGCGCGGTCGGCGGCGTCTGCGGTGGCGCGCGGCTCGCCGAGCACGCGGCAGGCCGCCTCGCCGTCCTTCTCGAACCGCGCGCGCTCGCGCGCGTGGTAGGCGAGAAGGGTGGACAGCTCTTCCGCCTCCGGCGCGCGCGCGGTGACGAGGCGGAAGGCGTGCGTGGCGCGCTTGTCGTCGCCCTCGCCGCCCTCGCGCAGGGCGCGCGCCCCCAGCGCCCGCGCCGCCTCGAAGAACGCGGGGTCGTTCAGCGTGGTCAGCGCCTGCAGCGGCGTGTTCGTGCGCACCCGCCGCGCGGTGCAGAACTCCCGGCTCGGCGCGTCGAACACGGTGAGGGTGGGATAGGGCGCGGTGCGGCGGATGAACGTGTAGAGCCCGCGCCGGTGAGCATCCTCACCCGTGCTCTCCGTCCAGCGGTCGTCGCTGTAGGGATTGTCCCAGATCCCCTCCGGCTGGTACGGGAACACGCTCGGCCCGCCGACCTTGCGGCTGAGCAGGCCGCCGGCCGCGAGCGCGAGGTCCCGCACCATCTCCGCCTCCAGGCGGAAGCGCGGCCCGCGCGCGAGCAGCCGGTTGTAGGGGTCCGTCTCCCGGAGCTGCCGCGTCACGCGCGACGACTGGCGGTAGGTGGACGACGTCACGATCAGCCGGTGCAGCGGCTTCAGGCGCGTGTCGAGCCGGTGGAACTCGGTGGCCAGCCAGTCGAGCAGCTCGGGATGGGTGGGCCGCTCGCCCTGGGTGCCGAAGTCCTCGCTCGTCTCGACCAGGCCGCGGCCGAAGTATTGCTCCCAGATCCGGTTGACCGTCACGCGCGCGGTCAGCGGGTTGGCATCGTCGGTGAGCCACAGGGCGAGGCCGAGGCGGTTCGGCATGGCCTGCTCGGGCAGCGGCGGCAGCGCGGCCGGGACGCCCGCATACACCCGATCGCCGGGCGAGAGGTAGCTGCCGCGCACGCGGAACGGGGTGGAGGGCCGCTGGCCGCCGGGCCGCTCGCGCAGCACCATCGCGGTGGGGATCGCCAGCGCGCCGAGGTCGCGGCGCAGCGCGCGCACCTTCTGCCGGTCGGGCGCGAGCGCGGGAGCGATCGAGCGGTAATAGGCGGACAGCGCGTCGCGGTGCTTGCGCGCGTCGTCCGGGGTCTTCGGCGGGCCGCCGGCCCCCAGACGTTCCGGCAGCGGCAAGCCGCCCCACGGGTTCGCGGCGGAAGTCATGGACAGCCGGAACCGTCCGAGGTTGTGCCGGGGCTGCGCGCTCTCGTGCGCGAGCGTGATGGTCAGCGTGGCCCCGGCCGGGATGGGTTCCGCCGGCTGGAAGACCGCGGTCTGCGACCGCGTGGGGTCCGCGCCGCCCCAGCCGCTCTCAACGTCGTCGTCGATCGCCGCCGCCGCGTCGCCTTCGTCGGCCTCCGCGCGGCGAAGCGCCACGGCCGCGTCCGCTCCTCCGGCCGCGCGCGCCTTCACCGTGAAGCGGGTCAGGGTGAAGTCGCCGTACTCCGACCGTCCCGGCGATGCGCGCGGCGGGTCCGCCAGCGCCTCGAGCCGGAGCGCGGAGATGGGCGCGCGTGCCTGGACCACGAGCGTGTAGACGTCCTTGTCCGCGTTGGCGCCGGCCGCGGTCACCGTTCCGTCGCGAGCGACCTCGAGGGACGCGCCGCCGCGCGAGGCCGCCTTCGTGGGCCGTAGCGCCGTCCACCGCGGCGCCGTCCCCGCGCGCTCACGCTCCCAGCGCGCCTGCGCGGCGGCCAGCGCCGGCGTGTCGGCCTCGAGCCGCGCCTGCAGCCGCGCGACCTGCGCCTCGAGCGCCTTCTTCCGGCTCGCCTGCTCGGGCGTGGGCAGCTCCAGCTCGGGCTCGATGATCCAGTTGTCCATCACGCGCGGGCCCTGGTTCTTGATCTGGTATTCGCCGTTGTCGAAGAACGCGAGCAGCCGGTAGTAGTCCTTCTGCGAGAACGGATCGAACTTGTGGTCGTGGCACTGCGCGCACGCGATCGTGCTGCCGAGCCAGACGGTGGCGGTCGTGTTCACGCGGTCCACCAGCGTCTCCCAGCGAGCCTCCTCGACGTCGATGCCGCCTTCCTGGTTGAGGAGGGTGTTGCGATGGAACCCCGTGGCCACCTGCTGGTCGGCCGTCGCGTCCTTCAGCATGTCGCCGGCCATCTGCTCGATCGTGAACTGCCGGAACGGCATGTCCGCGTTGAAGGCCGCGATCACCCAGTCGCGCCACTTCCACGCGGTGCGCCGGTTGTCCTTCTCGTAGCCGTGCGTGTCGGCGTAGCGCGCGAGGTCGAGCCAGGGCCGGGCCTGGCGCTCGCCGTAGTGCGGCGAGGCGAGCAGGCGGTCCACGACCTTCTCGTAGGCGTCTGCCGACTCGTCCGCGAGGAACGCGTCCACCTCGTCGGGGGTCGGGGGCAGACCGATCAGGTCGAAGGTGACGCGGCGAAGGAGCGTCTCCTTCGACGCGGGCGGGGAGGCGGTCAGGCCCTCCTTCTCCAGGCGGGCGAGCACGAAGGCGTCGACCGGGTTCCGCACCCAGCGCTTGCGCTTCACCGGCGGCGGGTCCGGCCGCACCGGCCGCACGTAGGCCCAGTGCCGCTTCGATGCGGCCTCGGCCGCACGGTCGTCCGGGCCCGG
>DATBIZ010000500.1:0-2355 GCA_036556645.1 Vicinamibacteria bacterium
CAGCCCTCCCCATCATGCCCGACTGCGTGCACCTCATGCATGCGCGCCTCGTGGCCCGCACTACTCGAGCCCTTCCGTCACGATCCCCAGGCGGCTGATCTTCGCGACCAGGGCCTGCCGGGTCAGGCCGAGCAGGCAGGCCGTACGCGAGCGGTTGCCGCCGTGCCGGCGGAGCACGCGCGCGATGTGCTCGCGCTCGAAGCCGCGGATCGCCTCGCGCAGCGAGTCGGCGGCCGGCGTGGGAGGCGCCTGGAGCGCCGGGGCGAGGTCCTGGCGGCGCACGCGGCCGGTCGCGCCGATCACCACCAGCCGGTCCATCGCGTTCTCCAGCTCGCGGACGTTGCCCGGCCACGCGTGGGCTCGCAGCGCGCGCTCCGCGTCGCCCGCGAGCGCGGGCAGGGGGACGCCCGAACGCCCGGCCGCTCGCCGGAGGAAGTGGCGCGCGAGGAGCAGGACGTCGTCCCCGCGCTCGCGCAGCGGCGGCACGCTCAGGACCATCCGCTGCAGCCGGTACATCAGGTCCGCGCGGAACCGGCCTTCCGCCACCCGTTGCTCGAGCGGCACGTTGGACGCGGTGACGAACCGGACGTCCGCGGTCCGCGTTCGGCTCTCGCCCACCCGCCGGTACTCCTTCGCCTCCAGCAGGCGCAGCAGCTTGGCCTGGGCGCGCGGGCTCAGGTCGGTGATCTCGTCGAGGAAGAGCGTGCCGCCCTCGGCCGCGGCCACGTGGCCCTCGCGGTCGGCCACGGCGCCGGTGAACGAGCCGCGCAGGTGGCCGAACATCTCGCTCTCGAACAGCTCGTCCGACAGCGACGACGCGTTGACCGCGACGAAGGGCCGCGGCGCGCGTGCCGAGCGCTGGTGGAGCGCGTGCGCCACCCGCTCCTTGCCCGTGCCCGTCTCGCCGCACACGTGGACGGTCATGTCGAAGCGCGCCGCGCGCGCGATCGTCTCGAACAGGAGACGCATGCGGTCGGAGCCGCCGACCAGGCCCGCCACCCCCGCCGGCTCCACCTCCGCGGGCGCAGGGTTGGGGTCCGGGGCGAAGCGTTCGAGCAGCCGGCCGAGCTCGCCCACCACGGCCACCAGGCCCTCGGACACGTCCGCGTGGCTCTCCTCGAGATCGAAGTAGAGCCAGCCCTCGCCGGCCGGCGCGAGGACCGCGGCGGCCAGCCCGAGCAGCGCGCGCGTCGGGTGCAGCCGCAGCTCCGCGTCCGCGGCCAGGGGGATCACGCGCCGGCCGCCGGAGCGCGCCACCACGAGCCGCGCGAGGTCGCTCGCCGCAAGCGGGCGCGCGTGCTCGTCGTCGCGGCGCAGCTCGACCCCAGGCACGCCGACAAACGCCGCGCGGCGCCAGGGCAGCACGGGCCCCAGCGCGCGCACCGCCTCGACCCATCGCTCGGCCCACGGCCCCCCGCCGGCCATCGCGTGCGCCGCGTCCAGGAGCGCACGCGTCAGCGGATCCACGCTGGCCGCGGTCGCGGTCACGCTGGCCGGCGCGTCGGCGACCGCGAGCGGCTGGCCGAAGACGCGCCCGTGCCGCAGCTCCGTGAGGCAGTAGGCGAGCACGCGGCGGTCGCCCCAGGCTTCCACCGCGCCCAGGCGGTCGAGGACGGTCTCCGCCGGGGCGCCCCCGGCGAGAGCCTCTCCGAAGAGGGCGACCGCGTGGAAACCCGCGCGCGCATGGCTCCGCTCCGCCACCACACGGCAGACGCGGGCGGCGTCGGCCGGCCGGCGCCGCCAGACCGCCCGCGCCAGGGCCAGGCCCGCGTGCGCCTGCAGCTCGGGCCGCGTGGCGCCGGCGTCGGCCAGCGCGCGCCTGGCCTCCACCGCCGCCTCGTCCACGCGGTCGGCCGCCAGCAGCGCGTGCACGCGCCGCACCCGGCTCCGGCTGCGCGCGCTGCGCTCGCCGAGCACGCCGCTGAGGCGCATCGCGTCGAGCGCCTCGCGTTCGGCGGCGGCCACGTCGCCGCCGGCAAGCGTCACGTCCGACGCGAGCAGATGGCACTCGATCCGGACGCGCAGCCGTGCGCCCGGGCCCGCGGTTTCGCGGACGAGCGCCAGGGTCCGCTGCGCGAGGCCGAGATCGCCGCGGCTGCGGGCCAGGTGCGCGCGCACCAGCCGCGCGGAGGGCGACTCCGCCGCGCGGCGGTCGTGGGATTCGACCTGGTCGAGCTCGGCGGCGGCCTCGCGCCACCTGCCCATGGCGGCGAGCAGGTCGGCGCGCTCCACGCGGGCGGCGGAGACCAGGTGCGGAGCGAGCCCTTCGGCCATCGCCGCGCGGCGATCCTCGAGCCGCAGCGTGTCCTCGAGCCGCCAGGCCGCGCGCTCGATTCCGGCCAGGGTGCCGAGCAC
>DATBIZ010000501.1:0-3636 GCA_036556645.1 Vicinamibacteria bacterium
GCAGCCGCTGTGTGGGCCGGGGTTCCTGCTGGTGGGCGACGCGGCCGGGCTGGCGGACGCGTTCTGGGGAGACGGCATCGACACCGCGCTGGTCTCCGGCGCCCTCGCCGGCGCGCATGTGGCGCGGGCCTGCCGGGCGCAGGGCGGCGGGCCCGCCGACCTGTCCGGCTACGCCGCGGCGGTCGCGCGGATCCTGGGCCCCAAGCTGGACCGAGGCCTGGCCCAGCGCCGCGCGGCGCCGGCCGACCTCGAGGCGCTGTCGGCCCACCTCCTGGGGGCGTGACGTGCGGCCGCCACCTCCCGCCCCGTCGGTCGTGTGGGTGCGATCACCTGCGTGCCGCCGCGTGGCACGGCGGTGTCACGCCGACTCCCATGAACACTGCGATCGCGAGGCCCGACCATGAGCGGCAACGGCAACCACAAGCTCCATCTCCCCGTCCTCCAGGCCGGCGGCGTGCTCGACGCGCCGCTGCGCCTGCCCGGCGCCGCGACCCCTGAGGGGCGTGAGCTGCCGGCGCTGGAGCGCCCCCCCGAGGGCACCGGGCCCGTCCGCGCGAGCAGCTACGTGGTGTACGTGGACCTGCCCGACGACGGCGAGCGGATGCTGCTGACGCACACCTACACGGGCGCCTACGACCGCGTGTCGCGGCGCGTGGCGACCTACGTGCGGTCGTTGGAGGGCGGGCCGGCCCCCAGGCCGCTGTACGGAGCGTGGAGCCCGGAGCCGCCGGTCGACGGCGAGGTCGTCACGCCGTCCGAGGCCACGCGGGAGCGGCTCTTCCGGCGCGGGTACCTCACGCGGATGACCCGCGAGGAAGAGGAGGCCTACTTCAGCCTCATCGCCTCCCGCATCCACCACCTCACGCTCCAGCGGCAGCCCGGCTACGTGCTGATGCCGACGTACCAGTGCAACCTGCGCTGCGCCTACTGCTTCCAGGACCACATGCGCACCAACCCCGCCTTCTCCCACCTGCTGCGGTCGATGAGCACGGCGATGGTGGACCGGATCTTCCGCGGCATGGACCAGATCGACGCCGCCCACGGCATCGACCTGGCCCACCGCCCGCCGCGCGGGATCACCCTGTTCGGCGGCGAGCCGCTGCTCGCGCAGAGCCGGCCGCTCATCGACTACATCATGAAGAAGGCCGCCGAGAGCGGCGGCGCCACCTTCACCGCGGTCAGCAACTGCACCGAGCTGCACGCCTACCGCGACGTGCTGGGCCCGAAGGGCATCGCCTCGGTCCAGGTCACGCTCGACGGCCCGCCGGAGGAGCACGACCAGCGGCGGATCTACGCCGATGGCTCCGGCTCGTTCGCGCGCATCGCGGAGAACGTGACCATGGCCCTGGAGCGGGGCACGGTCATCAGCGCGCGCATGAACATCGACCGCGGCAACGTGGGCCGCCTGCCCGTCCTGGCCGAGGAGTTCCAGCGGCGGGGCTGGGACCGCTTTCCCAACTTCTCCGCCTACGTGGCCGCCGTGCACGCCGCCAACGACAACGTGGAGAAGCGCTCCACGCTCGACACCTGGGAGCTGGGACAGGCCATCGCGGACCTGCAGGAGCGCTTCCCGGCGATGGCCCTCATCAACAAGCCGGACAGCGGCCTGCTGCAGCGGGTGCGGGGGCTGTTCGAGCAGCGGGCCGACCCCATGCCGCTGCTGAAGTCGAGCTTCTGCGGCGCGCACAACACCATGTACGTGATCGACGCCTTCGCCGACATCTACGCCTGCTGGGAGCGGACCGGGGATGCCAAGACGCGCATCGGGGCCATCGCGGAGGACGGCGAGGTGCGCATGAACTCCGCGCTGTTCAACATGTGGCGGCGCCGGAACGTGACCACCAACCCGGTCTGCCGCCAGTGCCGCTACAACACCTACTGCGGCGGCGGCTGCGCCGCCTACGCCGAGCAGCAGCACGGCGGGGACATGTTCACCAACTTCTGCGACGGCTACGGCAAGCGCTTCCGCGACGCGGTGGCGCGCGCCTACGGCGACTTCGTGGCCGGTGCGCCGGCCCGGCAGGCGGCGGAGAGCGTCTGCGACATGTAGGCCGCGTCCCCCCGGCCTCCACCGGACCCGCCGTGCATGGCGGCGGCAATCACAAGGAGGAGAAGCAATGAGCCATGAGATGGAGAGCCTGAACCTGGACGACCTGGACGTGGAGGGCCTGGAGCACCGGCTGGAGATGGCGGCCGCCACGGGGGCCATGGCCGGGTGCGACACGGACATCTGCGTCCAGGACTGCCGGCAGAACTGCAACGCCAACATCACCTGGATGTGCGGTTGAGCCTCGAGCCGTAACGGCGACCCCGCGCGGCGGTAGACCAGCCGCCGCGCGGGGCGCCGATCGATCCAAGAGGAGAGAAAGCCATGGCCAGTGAGAGGACCGACGAGATGGAGAGCCTGAACCTCGACGACCTGGAGGTGAGTGACCTGGAAGCGCGGCTGGAGCTGGCGGTTGCGATCGACCCGGGATGCCCGCAGGACCAGGGATGCTACCCGCTGTGCTCGTCCGACTACACCTGGCGCTGCTGAGCGGCGCCGCGCGAGCCTGCCCGAGGCCGACACGATGAAGGCACCCCACTTCCTGCCCCAGGTCGAGGCGGAGATCGACGGCCTGCAGCGGGGCTGGCCCGAGGCCACCCCGCTGCGGGCCGCGCGGTACTCGCACTTCTGCTTCGTGCCTTCGCGGTTCGCCCCCGCCTTCCCGCGCGTGGGGGAGCCGGACCTGGTCTCGCTCACCGTGTTCTGCCAGCTCTTCGTGAGCGCGGTGCTCCTGCGCGACCAACTGCTCGACGGCGTCTGCCCTTCCGCGGAAGTCGGCTTGACCTCCATGCGCATCCTGGCCCTGGAGACCGAGGCCACGCGCGTGCTGCAGCGCCTCATCCCGCCCGGCGCGCGCTTCTGGGACCGCTACCGCGATTACCTGTCCGACTACGCGCGCGCCTTCGTGTACGAGGACGATTTCCGCCGCGGTCGCCGCGCGCTGGCCGAGTACGACGAAGCCGTGGCCGTGCGCGCCGCGGCCGACAAGATCGGCCTGGCCCGGATCGCGGTCGCGGCGCTGGCCGAGCTGGAGGGCGACGACGCCTTGCTCGGTCCGATCTGCGCCTCGCTGGAGCAGGTGGGCGTGGCCATGGGCATGCACGACGACGTGACCGACTGGAAGGAGGACCTGCGCGGCCGCCAGCCCTCGCTGGTCCTCAGCCGGGTCCTGTGCGCCTTCCCCGGCGATCTCGACGACACCGCCTGGGCCGGCCTCCTCCGGGAGCTGGGCCGCGCCATCCACTACGGCGGGCACTCGGCCTACGTGCTCCGCCTGGCGCTCTCGTCGCTGGACGCGGCCGATCGGCTGCAGGAGCGCCTGCCCGGCCTGCCCTGGTACGAGTTCGCGCGCCAGCTCCGGCACGCGTGCCAGGCCAGCCTGGAGACCCTGGCAGAGGGCGTGCGCGAAAACGTGGGCCGCGCGCGGCGGACGGCCGTGCTCGCCGCGGCCGGGCCAGGCGCGTCCGGGCTCGTGCGCCCCTGGCGCCTGGCAGTGGAAGAGGCGCCCCGCGGATGAGCGCCCTGGCCACCGCCGGCCTGCAGCCGCTCGACACGTCCGAGCGGGGGAGCGTGTACCTGCTCCCGTTGCA
>DATBIZ010000502.1:0-5797 GCA_036556645.1 Vicinamibacteria bacterium
TGGCGGGATCCGTGCGTTCGCGTTCCATGTAACCAGCCGACATTATGCGGATCGGGTTCAGGCGTTGTCAAGAAAGGGGGGGTATAAGTCACGGTGGCAGCTACAGAAAGTAGCGCCCGCCCCGAGCCTAGGGCGTCGCGGTCGGTACCCGGCCGACCAGCGTCGCCACGGCGGCCGCGAGCTCCATCGGCTCCACCGGCTTCGGCACGTGCACCTGGTATCCCGCGGAGAGCGCGCGCCCGGAGTCCTCGCCGTTCGCGTACGCGGTGAGCGCCGCCGCCGGCACCTGGCCGCCGCGGTCGGCGCCGAGCGCCCGCACGCGCCGGATCAGCGCGTAGCCGTCCTCGCCCGGCATGCCGATGTCGCTCACCAGCACGTCCGGACGCAGCGCCGGCAGCGCCGACACCGCCTCCTCGGCGGTGCCGAGCGCGGTGACCTGCGCGCCGAACCCGCGCAGGCTCGTGCTGAGGAAGTCGCGGCTGTCCGTCTCGTCGTCCACCAGCAGCACGCGCACGCCGTCGAGGCTCACCGCGGGCCCACCTTCGCCGGAGGCCGTGGCCGCGGCGCGCTCCGTGCCGGGAGGCCGCGCCGCCTCCAGCAGCGGCAGCCGCACGGTGAACGTGGCGCCCTGGTCGGTGCCTCCGCTCTCCGCCTGCACCGTGCCCCCGTGCAGCTCCACCAGGTGGCGGACGATGGCCAGGCCCAGCCCGAGGCCGCCGTACTTGCGCGTGCTCGTGCTGTCGGCCTGGCGGAAGCGCTCGAACACGTGGGGGAGGAAGTCGGCCGGGATCCCCTTGCCGGTGTCCCGCACCGAGAGCACGACGTGCGAGTCCGTCTGCCGGAGGGTGACCTGCATGCGGCCGCCGCGCGGCGTGAACTTGACCGCGTTGCTGGCCAGGTTCCAGACCACCTGCTGCAGGCGGTCGGGGTCGCCCAGCACGCGCGCGCCGCGCGGCTCGAGGTCCACGTTGACCTGGATCTCCTTGGCGTCCGCGGACGGCCGCACCGCCTCCAGCCCCGCCTCGATCACCGGCACCAGCTCGATCGGCCGCACCTCCACCCGCAGCTTGCCGGTGACGATGCGCGAGACGTCGAGCAGGTCCTCGATGAGCTGGGTCTGCACGCGCACGTTGCGCTCGATCACCTCCAGGCCGCGCAGGATGCCGGCGGGGTCGAGGTTCCCGGAGCGCAGCATCACCGTCCAGCCCAGGATGGGGGTGAGCGGGGTGCGCAGCTCGTGGGAGAGCGTGGCCAGGAACTCGTCCTTGGCGCGGTTGGCCTTCTCGGCGGCCAGGCGCGCCTCCTGCGACGCCTTGTAGAGCGCGGCGTTGTCGGCGGCCAGGGCGGCGCGGCGGCCCAGCTCCTCCGCGAGCTGCAGGTCCGTGCGGTCGTAGCTCCGCCCGGACTCGGCGGCGATGAAGGTGAGCGCCCCCAGCGCGCGCCCGCGCGCGATCAGCGGCACCACCATCAGCGAGCGCAGGCCGTGCTCTTCGAGGGCCCGCCGCGCTTCCTCGTCGGGCGCGAGCGCGACCAGCATCTCCGGGGTGACCTGGGGCGCCAGGAACGACTCGCGGGTGCGCAGCACGCGCGCGGGCGGGGCCTCCGAGTCCGCCGCCGGCGCCCACTGGAGCAGGCGCTTGGTCATGGCGTCCCGCGCGGGATCGGCCGCCGCCGCCTCCACCCGGCGGATGCGCCCGCCCTCGTCGCGGACGTCGATGAAGCACCAGTCGGCCAGGAACGGCACCGAGAGGTGCACCAGCCGGCTGAGCGTGGTGTCGTAGTCGAGCGAGGACGCGAGGGTGATGCCGGCCTCGGAGAGGAAGGCCGCGCGCCGCTCCGCGGCCTCCGCCGCCGCGCGCGCCGCCTGCTCGCGGATCAGGTGCAGCCGCTCCTCTTCCGCCACCTTCCGCTCGGTGACGTCGCGCGCGAAGATGTAGACGAGCCCCTCCTCCGCGAAGGGGGCGGCCGTCCAGCCCAGCCAGCGCCAGGTGCCGTCCTTGTGCCGGTAGCGGTTCTCGAAGTAGGTGCTGTCGGCGCCGTGGCTCTGCTCGGCGAAGTCGGCGCTGCAGCAGCGCGAGAGGTGCTGGGCGGTCGCCTCGCGGTCGTCTTCGTGCACGAACTCGATGTAGGGCCGCTCCTTCAGCTCGGTGTCGGTGAAGCCGAGCGTGCGCTCCCAGGCCGGGTTGAGCTGCTTGAAGTACCCGTCGAAGCCGGCGATGGCCAGCATGTCCACGGCCAGGGTGAAGAAGCGGTTGCGCCGTGTCTCGGTCTCGATGCGGTCCTCGGCCGCGGCCAGCGCGGTGCGGTGCTCCTTCTCCTGGAGCAGGCGCATCTGCTCGGCCTGGGCCTTGACCTGCTCCGTCTTCTTGAAGAGGTCCACGAAGACGAGCACCTTCGAGCGCAGGATCTCCGGCACCACCGGCGTCTTGATGAAGTCCACCGCCCCGAGCGAGTAGCTGCGCGCGACCACCGCGTCGTTGTCGCTGAGCGCGGTGAAGAAGATGATCGGCGTCTTCTCCGAGCGCTCGCGCTGGCGGATCAGGGCGGCGGTCTCGAAGCCGTCCATGCCCGGCATGTTGACGTCGAGCAGGATCACCGCGAAGTCGGTCTCCAGCAGCTTCTTCAGCGCCTCGCGGCCCGAGGTGGCCTTCACCAGGTTCTCGCCGAGGTCGCCCAGGATCGCCTCGAGGGCGAGCAGCTTGTCCGGGCGGTCGTCGACGAGCAGGATGTTGACCTTCTCGCGCGCGTCGCGGCGCGCTCCGGGCCGGTGCGCCATCAGGCGACCTTCCGGTACAGCCGGTCGTCCCAGTCCATCACCTCGTAGCGGTCCTCGAAGGGCGTGAAGCGGATGGTCTCCCGGTCGCCGAGGCCCAGGAAGCCGCGGCGGCCGAGGCTCTGGTACAGGAGCGAGTGCACGCGCTCCTGCAGCGGCCGGTTGAAGTAGATGAGGACGTTCCGGCAGATCACCACGTTGAACTCGTTGAACGAGCGGTCGGTCACCAGGTTGTGCTCCGCGAACACCACGTTCCGCCGGAGCGCGGGATCGAACGTCGCCCGGCCGCCCCGCGCCGCGTAGTAATCGGAAAGCCTTGCGCGGCCTCCCGCGAGGGCGTAGGAGGCAGCGCCTTCACGAAGCGTGCCGGCGGCCACGGTGCCGGTGCCGGCCTGCCGGAGGGCGGCCGCGTTCATGTCGGTGGCGTAGATCCGGCTGCGCTCGAGCAGGCCCTCCTCGTGGAGGAGGATGGCCATCGAGTAGACCTCCTCGCCCGTCGCGCAGCCCGCGTGCCAGAGGCGCACCACCGGGTACGTGCGCAGCATCGGCACCGCCCGCTCGCGGAACGCGCGATAGAAGCGCGGGTGGCGGAACAGGCTGGTGACGCTGACCGAGAACGCGGACACCAGGCGCTCCAGGGCCGCCGGGTCGTGCAGCACCCGGGCCTGCAGGGCGGAAATCGTGGGCAGGTTCTCGTCGCGCAGGCACTGCCGGATGCGCCGCCGCCGCGACGGCGCGGCGTAATCGCGGAAGTCGTAGCCGTACCGCTCGTAGACGCCCTGCAGGAGCAGTCGGATCTCCAGCTCCTGCAGCCGGTCCGCCGCGCTGTCGGTCTCGCGCGGGACGGGCAGGTGCGGCGAGGCCGTCGGGGGGGGGCGGGACACGGGGCCTCAGCGATACAGCCACGTCCGCAGGAGGGCCAGGAGCTGGTCCGTGTCCACCGGCTTGGCGATGTAGTCGGACGCGCCCGCCTCCAGGCAGCGCTCCCGGTCGCCCCGCATCGCCTTGGCGGTCAGGGCGATGATCGGCACCGAGCGGAGGTTCGGGATCTGGCGGATCGCCCGCGTGGTCTCGTAGCCGTCCATCTCCGGCAGCATGATGTCCATCAGGATCACGTCCGGGTTCTCGGTCTGGGCCAGCTCGAGCGCCTCCCGGCCGTTCTCCGCGGCCACCACCTGCATGCGGTGCCGCTCGAGCACGCTGGTCATGGCGAAGATGTTGCGGATGTCGTCGTCCACCAGCAGCACCTTCTTGCCCGCCAGCAGGTCCTCCGAGCGGTGCAGCCGCTCCACGATCGCGCGCTTGGCGTCCGGCAGGTCGGCGGCGCGCCGGTGCAGGAACAGCGCGGTCTCGTCCAGCAGCCGCTCCGGCGAGCGCACGTCCTTGATGATGATGGTCTGGGCCAGCTTCTTGAGCTGCATCTCCTCCTTGCGCGCGAGCTGCTTGGCGGTGTAGACCACGATGGGCAGCGTGCGCAGGCGCGGGTTCCTCTTGATGTCCTGCAGGAGGTCGACCCCCGCCCGGTCGGGCAGCAGCAGGTCGAGGACCATGCAGTCGAAGTGCTCGCCCTCCAGCGCGGCCAGGGCCTCCGCCGCGGAGACGGCGCTGGTGATGCTCACGTCGCCGTTGCCGATCAGGTCGCGGATGCTCTGCTGCTGCACCGGGTCGTCCTCCACCACCAGCAGGTTCTTGACCTGCCGGTCGAGGAAGGCGCGCATGTGGTCGAAGGCGCCGTCGAGCGTCCCCCGGTCCGCCGGCTTCAGGATGCAGCCGAGCGCGCCCTGCTGCAGCGTCCGCTCCGGGTCGTCGGTGACCGAGATGATGTAGACCGGGATGTGCCGCAGCGCGGGGTCGTCCTTGATGCGCTCGAGCACGCGCCAGCCGTCGATGTCGGGCAGGCTGATGTCGATGGTGATGATGCCCGGCTTCAGCTCGCGGGCCAGGGCCAGCGCGTCCGCGCCGCGCGCGGCCACCACCGCCTTGAAGCCCTTGTCCCGCGCCATGTCGTACAGGAACCGGCTGAAGGCGGGGTCGTCCTCCACCACCAGGCAGACGCGGTCGCCCGGCTGGATGTCCTCGCGGTCGTCCTCGAAGCTGGCCGTCCAGGCCGCGGCGAGGGCGGCCGGGCTCTCGCCCATCGGCATGGGCAGCTCGGCGGAGGCCGCGCGCGCGCGCGCCGAGGGCGACACCGGGATCCCCGCCTGCTCGCTCTGGCTGTCGAGCCGCGCCTGCTCGCGCGCCTGCGAGGGCGAGGGCGGGATGCGCACCGCGCGGGTGTTGCCCGAGAACTGCACGGGCAGGTAGAGCGTGAAGGTGCTGCCCTGGCCGGGCGTGCTCTGCAGCCGCAGCTCGCCCCCCAGCAGGCGCGAGATCTCGCGGCTGATGGCCAGGCCGAGCCCGGTGCCGCCGTACCGGCGCGCGGTGCTGCCGTCGGCCTGCTGGAAGGCCTCGAAGATCACCTGCTGCTTCTCCGGCGCGATGCCGATGCCGGTGTCGGTGACGGAGAACGCGACCACCTGCGCGGCGCGGCGCAGCACCGGGTTGTCGCGCGAGAAGCCTTCCGCGGCCGCGGCCATGCGCAGGGTCACGGAGCCCTTCTCCGTGAACTTGAACGCGTTCGAGAGCAGGTTCTTGATCACCTGCTGCAGCCGCTTGGGGTCGGTGAGCATCGCCCGGGGGAGGACGGGATCCACCTCGAGGTGGAACTCCAGCCCCTTGGTCTCGGCCATGTGGCGGAACGTGCGCTCCAGGTAGTCCTGCAGCTCCGCGAACGGCAGGTCCTCGGCCTCGACCGTGACCGTGCCGGACTCGATCTTCGACAGGTCGAGGATGTCCGTGATCAGGTTCATCAGGTCGGTGCCCGCGCCGTGGATCGTGCGCGCGAACTCGACCTGCTTCGCGCTCAGGTTGCCGTCGGGGTTGTCGCCGAGCTGCTGGCCGAGGATCAGGATGCTGTTGAGGGGCGTGCGCAGCTCGTGCGACATGTTCGCCAGGAACTCGGACTTGTACTTGGAGGTCAGCGCC
>DATBIZ010000503.1:0-3366 GCA_036556645.1 Vicinamibacteria bacterium
GACGTAGAGGCTGATCGGCAGCGCGTCGAGGACCGCGGCCCCGGTCCCCGCGAACCCGTCCGGCGGCGACCGCGGGGGTCGGGCGGACACGGGGGGAGTATAGACGGGTTCTGGGGACGGGTACCGGAACGGAGCCGCAACGGAACGGAACGGAACCGGAACCGGGACGGTACCGGAATCGGGACGGTACCGGAGTCGGAACCGGTGCCGGAATCGGGACGGTGCCGGAATCGGGACGGTGCCGGAACCGGCTCCGTTCCGGTTCCGTCCCGTTACCGGTTCCGTCCGATTACCGGTTCCGTCCCGTTACCGGCACCGTTCCGTTCCGGATCCGAAGGTCGGGGTGACGGATCAGGACTACGGTCGGAGCCCCCTCGCCTCGTCCCACGAGGCGGGGTCCTGCCCAAAGTAATCCCGCAGCAGCGCGTACACCTCCGCGTGCCGCGCGCGCAGGGCCAGCGACGCCTCGAAGAACGCCTCCACCGCCACCGCCAGGAACTCGGCCGGCTCGTCCGCGCCGTAGTCGTCGATCACGGACTTGCCGCGGCGCAGGCGCGGCATCTCCCGGTCCATCAACCGCACCCACTCCTGCGCCACCGCCTCGGGCATCCCGGAGGGGATGCCGTCGAACTGGGTGGCTTCCAGGTCGAGCAGGTGCGCGAACTCGTGGAACCCGACGTGGTACGCGTCGTCGGGGTCGTCGAAGCTCTCGCGCAGCGACGGCACGGACAGGATCACGGTGCCCCAGCCGTGCGCCTGGCCCGACAGCTCCCTGGCCTCGAAGCTGTAGTCGCGCCCGAAGTCCTGCGGGTAGAGCAGCACCTCGGAGAGCGCGTCCCAGTCGTAGTCGGGCCATCCCAGGCTGAGCGTGACCGCGGACGCGGCGACCAGGAGGCGCAGCTCGTCCGTCACCTTCACGTCCACGCCGGTGACGCGCTTCTCGGCCACGAACACGCGCACGTCGTCCTCGAACCGGCGGCGCCGCTCGGGCGAGAGCCGGTGGTAGTGGTCGCTCCACTCCTCGAGCACGGTGCGCCAGGCGGGCGGGAACGGCTGGGCGAGCAACGCGCGGCGGCGCCGGAAGCGGCGGGTCCGCGCGCGGTGCAGGAAGCGGCCGGCGAGGACTCCGCCCACCCCGCCCGCGAGCGCGCCGGCCGGCCCGGCCAGCAGCGCGCCCAGTCCGGCCGCCGCCACCGCGACCAGCGCGCCCAGCGCGGGACCGAACCAGCGGTCGGGCTCGGTCGTCCTCACGCGTGCGCGGCGAGCAGGCGCGCGAGCACGGCCACGTCGATGTTGGCGCCGGTGACCACCACCGCCGTCGGGCCGCGGCGCGCGTCCACGAGCCCGGCGCGGATCGCCGCCACGCCGATGGCGCCGGAGCCCTCGGCCACGACCTGGTCCTCGGCGAGCAGCGCGACCACCGCCGCCTCGATCTCGGCCTCCGGCACCACCACCACCTCGTCGATCAGGTCGCGGTGCTCGAAGGCGATCTCGCCGATGCCGCCGGCCAGCCCGTCCGCCAGGGTCGGCCCGGCCGGGAACTCCAGCAGCGCCCGTCCGATCCGCAGCGACTCCCGCAGCGCCGGCGAGGCCTCGGGCTGCACCGCGATCACGCGGGTGGCCGGGGCGCGCGTCTTCAGCGCGGTGGCCATTCCCGCGATCAGCCCGCCGCCCCCGACCGGGACGACGACCGCGGCGAGCGCGGGCGCCTGCTCGATCAGCTCGAGCGCCACCGTGCCCTGGCCCGCGGCGGTGCGGGCGTCCTCGAACGCGTGCACGTAGGTCGCGCCGGTGCGAGCGGCGTGCTCGAGGGCGAGGGCGTGCGCCTCGTCGTAGTTGGCGCCCTCTTGCCGCACCTGGACCGGGAACGTCCGCAGCTTGTCCACCTTCGCCCGCGGCGCCGAGCGGGGCACGAACAGCGTGGCCGCGGTCTCCGCGCCGACCGCCTGCACGGCGTAGGCCACGCCGAGGGCGTGGTTGCCCGCCGAGGCCGCTACCACGCCGCGGGCGCGCTCCTCGGAGGAGAGGCCGGCCAGCAGGTGCAGCGCGCCGCGCACCTTGAAGGAGCCGGTCGGCTGCCAGCACTCGAGCTTGAGCCGGGCGTCTCCGTACGCGCGCAGCGCGAACGAGCGGCGCAGCGGCGTGGGCGGGAGCAGCGGCCGCAGCACCGCCGCCGCGCGCACCACGTCGTCGGCGGCGAGCCTCACGCGCGGGGCGGCCCGCCCGCCACCAGGTCGAGCCGCGGCTCGCCGCAGGCGCTGGCGATCCGCTCGGCCACGCGGTCCCGCAGCGCCACCGCCGCGCGCCAGCCCACCCCGTCGGGACGGATCGGGGCGCCGACCTTGAGCTCCACGCGGCCGGGCCGCGCCCGCCAGTCCGTCGCGCGCAGCAGCCGGCGCGTGCCGCGCAGGGCCACCGGGACCACCGGCACGCCCGCGTCCACCGCGGCCGCGAACGCGCCGAGGCGGAACGGGCGCAGGCCGGTGGCGGCGGTGAACGTGCCCTCGGGGAAGAACAGCGGCCGCGCGCCGGCCGCGATCGCGGCGGCGATCCCGCCGGCGTCCGCGACGCCCTGCTGCACGTCGAACCGGTCCACGGTGAGGTGGCCGGCCTTGCGCACGAACCGCCCGACCAGCGGCCAGCCGAGCACCTCCCTCTTCGCCACGAAGCGGAAGTCGCCGGGCAGCGTGGCCATCAGGACCGGGATGTCGGCGTAGGACGCGTGGTTGGCCGCGATCACGAAGGCGCCGCCCTCGGGCAGGTTCTCCGCGCCGGTGACCTCCACGCGCACGCGGCCGAGGAAGAGCAGGCAGCGTGCGCCGAGGCGGCCGCAGGCCACGGCCAGCCGGCGGCCGGGCGCCAGGACCGCGACGGGCCAGAGCACCGCGGCGAGGGGCACCGCGATCGCGGCGAGGTAGGCGGTGTAGGCCGCCCGCGGCAGCGGGCGCAGACGCGCCTCCAGCTCGCCGAGCGCGGCCCGCGCGAGGAGGCGCGCCCGCGCGAGCGGCCGCGCCCGCGGACGGTGGCCGAGCGCGCCCGAGACGTACAGCTCGCGCGTCTCCACGCGCCGGATCTTGCCCGACGACGTCTTGGGCACCGCGCCCGGCGGCACGAGCGCCACCTGGTCGGGCGGTACGCCGATCGCGGCCGCCACGCGCTCGGTGATCGCGGCGGCGATGCGGTCGCGCGCCCGCGTCTCTCGCGCGCGGGTCTCCGCGACCACCACCAGGCTCTCCGTCCCCAGGCCGGGAGCGGTGACCCCGATCGCCACGACGCAGCCCCGGCGCACTCCCTCGACCCCGGCCGCGACCTCCTCGATCTCCTGCGGCACCAGGTTGCGGCCGGCCTTGATCACGATGTCCTTGC
>DATBIZ010000504.1:0-16679 GCA_036556645.1 Vicinamibacteria bacterium
GGCTCCTCTTCAAGGAGCGCGACGATTTCGCGCGGCCGGCCTCGGAGTACGACGTCGCCGTGGCGCGGCCCGAGAGCGTGCTCACCGGCCGCACGCTCGAGGAGATCGCGGCCGAGAAGGACCGCGTGTGGCACTCGAACCGGAAGGCCCGGGCCGCCGCCCCGCCGAAGGGCGTGGCCGCGGCGGTGGCGCGCGCGCTCGAGAAGAAGGAGAAGAAGGCGGCCCGGGCGCGCAAGGACGACCGCGCGGAGCCGTCGGCGATCCCCGGCGCGCGCAAGGCAGCGCTGCCGCGCTTCCTGAAGCCGCAGCTCGCCACGCTGGTGGACGAGGCGCCCGAGGGCGACGGCTGGCTTCACGAGCTGAAGCTCGACGGGTACCGGATCCTCTGCCGGCTGGAGGACGGCACGGCGCGCCTGCTCAGCCGCAACGGCAAGGACTGGACCGGGCAGTTCGAGAGCGTCGCGCGCGCGGCCGCGCGTCTTCCCGCGGAGAAGGCGCTGGTGGACGGCGAGGTGGCGATGCTGCTCCCCGACGGCACCACCAGCTTCAACGCGCTCCAGAACGCCGGCGCGCCTCCCCCCGGCGCACGCCTGACGTATTTCGTGTTCGACCTGCTGCACCTGGACGGATACGACCTCACGAAGGCGGCGCTCGAGGCACGGAAGGACGCGCTGCGGGCGCTGGTCGCGCCGGGCGCCGCCGCCACCGTGCGCTTCAGCGACCACGTGATCGGCAACGGCCGCGAGTTCCACGAGAAGGCGTGCGGCATGAAGCTCGAGGGCATCGTGTCCAAGCGGCGCGACGCGCCCTACGCGCCCACCCGGGGCAAGGCCTGGCTCAAGGTGAAGTGCCTGCGCGAGCAGGAGTTCGTGATCGGCGGCTTCACCGACCCGGAGGGCTCGCGCGCGGGCATCGGCGCGCTGTTGCTCGGCGTCTACGACGGCGCCGCGCTGCGCTTCGCGGGCAAGGTCGGCACCGGCTTCACGGACAAGAGCGCGCGGGCGCTGCGCGCGCGGCTCGAGCCCCTCGAGCAGAAGGCCTCGCCGTTCGCCGAGAAGATCCCAGGCGCCGCGCGCGCGCACTGGGTCGAGCCGGAGCTGGTGGCCGAGGTCGCGTTCGGCGAGTGGACGCCGGACGACAAGCTGCGGCATCCCTCGTTCCAGGGCCTGCGCGAGGACAAGCCGGCGCGCCAGGTGGTGCGCGAGGAGCCCCGCCGCGTCGAGGAGGTCGCGCCGGCGCCTGCTTCGCCGCGCGCGAAGCCCGCGCGCGCCGCCAAGACGGTCCCGCGCCCGCTCCGCTCGGCGGAGAAGCCGCCCTCCGGCGTGTTCCGCCGCTCGCCCGGCGGTGCGGAGACCGTGGTCGCGGGCGTGCGCCTGACCAACCCCGACCGGGTCATGTACCCCGACCAGGGCCTGACCAAGCTCGACCTCGCGCGCTACTACGAGTCCATCGCCGACTGGGTGCTGCCGCACGTGCGGGGCCGGCCGACCACGCTGGTGCGCTGCCCGGAGGGGCTCTCCGAGCCGTGCTTCTACCAGAAGCACACCGGGTGGTGGGCGCCCGAGGCGCTGCGGCGCGTGAAGATCCAGGAGAAGACCAAGGTCGGCGAGTACCTGGTCGTGGACGACCTGTCGGGCCTGATCGGCCTGGTCCAGATCGGCATCCTCGAGGTGCACACCTGGAACTCGCTCGCGGACGACGTCGAGCACCCGGACCGCATCGTGATCGACCTCGACCCGGACGAGGGCCTCCCCTGGGCCCGCGTGATCGAAGCCGCGCGGCGCGTCCGGGAGCGCCTCTCCGAGGACAAGCTGAAGAGCTTCGTGAAGACGACCGGAGGCAAGGGCCTGCACGTCGTGGTGCCGCTCGCGGGCGGGCCCACCTGGGACGCCTCGGCCGCCTACGCCGAGCGGATCGCCACGGAGATCGCGGGCCGGGAGCCCCGCGCCTACGTGGCCGAGATGTCGAAGGCCAAGCGGCGGGGCAAGGTCTTCATCGACTGGCTGCGCAACGTCCGCGGCTCCACGTCGGTGGCCGCCTACTCCACCCGCGCGAAGCCGGCGGCGCCGGTCTCCGTGCCGCTCGACTGGGACGAGCTGGACGAAAGGGGCGGCCCGGCCGAATACACCGCGAAGAACCTGGGCCGCCGCCTGGCTCGCCTGAAGGGCGATCCCTGGGTGGCGTACGGGAAGACGCGCCAGAAGCTCCCCGCGCGCTGAGCGCCACGCGGCGGTTTCTACAACCCGTCAGTTCGGGAGCTGCGCCATCAGCGTGAAGTGGTACGCGACCACCGCCACGTAGAGACCCGCCGCGGCGCGGATCGCGACCTGCGCCGCGGGCACGTGGCGGAGCAGCCAGAGCACCAGCACGCCGAGCTGGACGCACGAGATCTTCAGCAGCATGAACGACAGCGGCGATCCCTCGTAGGCCCATGCCATCAGCGGGTTGGCCTCGGAGACCAGGTTCATCTCCAGGAACGTGAACGTGAAGAGGGCGTCGAGCAGGTTGCCGAGGATCAAGAGGGCGCTGGCGCGCGTGAGCACGGCGTCGGGGTGGCTTCGCGGTTGTCGCACGGGTCTCTCCCAGGGTCGTGATCGAGTCCGGTCTCCGCCTCCCTCTTCAAAACCCCTGCCAGCGCGGACAGGACCGCACCGAGCCGCGTCGTAAGATCACGGCATCGTGATCCGGCCGTTGGTGCTCCTGGTGCCGTCGCTCGCGGCCGCGGTCGAGCTGCCCCGGCGCGTCGCCTCCACCGGCCGGCCGCTGGCCGCGATCTACCCGTTCACGCCCCGTGACCTGGCGCGGGCGCTGGCCGAGCCGGCGCTGCTCGGTGCCGGGCTGCGGGCCTGGGACGCCGGCCACGACGCGCTGCTCGCCGCGCGCCTGCTCGAGCAGGGCGGCGCGGAGGGGCTCGCCCTCTCGCCCGCGCTGCCGCGGGCGCCGGTGGCCGCGGCGCTGGCGCGCACGCTCTCCTCGCTGCGCCTGGCCGGCGTGGAGCCCGCGCGCGTGGCGGCGCTGGCCGACCCACCCGAGGTCGCGCCCGAGGACCACCGGCGCCTGCGCGCGCTGGCCGAGCTGCGGCGGCGCTTCGACGAGGCGATCGACGGCCAGTTCGCGGACGCGGTCACCCTGCTGCGCACCGCGGCCCGGCGCGCGGCCGACACGCCGTGGCTGCGCGGCGCCGAGGGCCTGGTCGCGGCCGACCTGGAGCTCGACGCCGAGGAGCAGGAGTTCCTCGCCGCGCTGGCCCGCGCGATCCCGCTGCGGCGCCTGGACACGGTGGCGCCGCCCTCGCTCCGCCCCGGATCGTTCGCGGCGTGGGCCGACTCCGCCGCGCTGACCGCGGTCGAACCGGAGAAGACCGTGCTCGGAGCGATCCACCCGCCCTCGGTGCCGTCGGGGCTGGCGCGGCTGCGCTCCGCGCTGTTCGAGCCGCCGGGCGGCGAGAGCGCGCGCGACGGGGTGGTCCTGGCCACCGCGCCCGGCGAGCACGCCGAGGTCCGCGCGATCGTGCGGCGCCTGCTCGCGCACGCCTCGCGCGGCGTGCCCTGGGAGGAGATGGCGGTGATCCTCCCGCGGCCGCGCGAATACGCGTTCCTGTGCACGGATCTGCTCGAGAGGCTCGGCATCCCCCACCGGCTGCACCCGTCGCTGCCGCTCTCCAGCGGGCGCTCGGCGCGCGCGCTGCTGCTGCTGCTCCGCTGCCGCGGGCTGCCGCGGGCGGCGGTGATGGAGTTCCTGACCTTCGCCCCGGTCCCGTTCGCGGAGCTGCTCGGCGCGGACACCCCGGCGCGGCCGGCGCGCTGGGACGCGCTCAGCCGCGACGCCGGCATCGTCTCGGGGCTGGACCGGTGGCGCCTCGCGCTCACCGCCACCGCCGCGTCCGAGCGGGCGGGGGCGGCGGCGGAGCCCGAGGGCGAAGAGGCGCGCCGCGAGGCGCGGCTGCGGCGCGCGGCGGAAGCGGACGCGCTGCTGCGCGTGGCCGAGCGGATCGCGCAGACGCTCGACACCCTGTCCGGCGAGGCCACCTGGCCCGAGTGGTCGTCGCGGCTCGCGGCCGCGTTCGCGCAGTGGGTCGGCCGCGGCGAGCAGGCCGAGCGGCTCGAGCACCAGAAGGTGGCCGAGGTGATCGCGGACCTCGCCGGGCTCGGCTTCCTGCAGCCCCAGGCCGGGTGGGGGGAGGTGGAGTCGGTGATCGAGTCGCGGCTCGAGCTGGAGCGGATGCCGCTGGAGCCCGCCACGATGGGCTCCCTGCACATCGGCTCGATGGACGCGATCGCGGGCGTGCCGTTCCGCGTGGTCGCGGTGCCCGGGCTGGTCGAGGGCGGCTTCCCCGGCGTGATCCGGCCCGACCCGTTCCTGCTCGACGGCGAGCGCGAGGCGCTGGGCCAGCCGGTGGCGGCGGCCGCCCGCGCGAAGCGGCAGCTCTCGCTGTTCGATCCTCCGGAGCCGCCCGGCCGCCGCCGGCCGGCCACGAGCCAGGACCGGCTGCTCGAGGCCCGTCGCGCGTTCCACCGCGCGCTGGCCCAGGCCACCGAGGAGGTGATCCTCAGCTACCCGCGGGCGGACCCGCGCACCGGCCGCGAGCGGATGCCCTCGCTGTTCTTCGTGGCCGCCGCCGCGGCCGTGGAGGGGCGGCCGCTCTCGGCCGCGCAGCTCGACGCGCTGGTGGCGGAGGACACGCTGGAGACGCTCGCCCCCGAGGACGCGCTCGACCGGTCCGAACGGGACCGCATCCGGGTGCGCGCCGGCGGGCGCGAGGCCGCGCTGGCGATCGCGGCCGGGTCCACCTTCTTCAAGCAGTCGCACCTGGCGGCCGAGGCGCGCTGGTCGAACCGCCTGACCCCGTACGACGGCGTCATCGCGCCCCTGGGCGCGGAGCTGGCCCGGAAGCTCGACCCGGTCACCGGGGACCGGCCGGTGTCCGCGAGCAAGCTGGCCACCTGGTGGCAGTGCGGCTTCCGCTACCTGCTGCAGTACGTGCTCTCCCTGCAGCCGGCGCTGGAGCCGGAGGAGCGCAAGCGCCTCGAGCCGCTCGAGCGCGGCAACGCGTTCCACACCGCGGCCGAGCGCTTCCTGCGCTCGCTGCGCGAGAGCGGCGACCTGCCGGTGCGCGACACGCCGGAGATGCGCGAGCGGCTGCTGGCCGAGGCGGACCGCGCGCTGGGCGCTCTGGTCGCGGGCGGCCCGCCGCGCTTCACCGCGCTCTGGGAGCGGGAGCGCGAGCGCTTCCGCAAGGGGATGCTGGCCTGGCTCGAGCGCGAGGCGCTCGGCGCGCACCGCGCCACGCCCGCCTTCTTCGAGGTCAGCTTCGGCGACGCGCGCGAGCGCGGGGAAGGCGAGCCGCACCTCCTCCAGCCGCTCGAGATCGACCTCGGCGACGGGCGCACGCTGCGCGTCAGCGGCAAGATCGACCGCATCGACCGCAAGCCCGACGGCACGCTGGTGCTGCGCGACTACAAGACCGGCCGCGCGCCGCGCGACGACGGGGCGATCTTCCGCGGGGGCAAGCAGCTCCAGATCCCGTTCTACGTGCTGGCGGCGGCGCGCCTGTTCCCCGACGCCCCGGTGGTCGAGGCCTTCCTCGACTACGTGGACGGCGGCCGGCAGGTCGCCTTCGACCCGGCGGAGGTGAAGACCGAGCAGTGGCGGGCGCGCCTGCGCGCGCTGCTCGACGCGATGGGCCAGGGCGTGTTCGTGCAGGAGCACACCTCGTGCGACTGGTGCGACTACACGGTGGTGTGCGGTCCGCGCGGGCTGATGGAGCGGCGCCGCCGCTACAAGGTGGCGGACCCGCGGCTGGTGCGCGTGCTCCGCCTGCGGGACGCGGGATGACCGGGACCTTCATCCCGGTGGACCACGAGGCGCGCGAGCGCGCGCGCACGGACCACGGCACCAGCTTCGTGCTGGAGGCCGGCGCCGGCACCGGCAAGACCACGCTGCTCGTGGACCGCCTGGAGCGGCTCGTCCGCTCGGGCGCGCTGCGCCTCGACGAGGCGGCGGCGGTCACCTTCACGGAGAACGCGGCCACCACCATGAAGCTGCGCCTGCGCGAGCGGCTGGAGAGAGCGCGCGCGGACGCGGCCATGCCGGCGGCCGAGCGCGCGCGCGCGGCCGCGGCGCTCGAGGTGCTCGAGCGCGCGCAGGTCTCCACGATCCACGCGCTCTGCGCCGCGATGCTGGGCGAGCGGCCGCTCGACTGCGGCGTGCCGCCGGGCTTCCGCATGGCGGACGAAGCGGAGAGCGACCTGCTCTTCGCCCAGGCCTGGGAGGAGTGGCTGGCGGAGAGCCTCGCGCGCGGCGACGGCGTGCTGCTCGAGGCCATGGACCGCGACATCCCGCTCGAGGGCGAGGGCCCGTGGGGCGAGCGCTCGTCGCTGCGCGGCCTGGCGCGCACGCTGATCGAGCAGCGCGACCTGGAGCCGCTGGTGGCCACCGCGCCCGCGGACCCGCAGGCCTGGCGGGCGGAGCTGACCGGGCAGGCCACGCGCGGCGCGGCGCTGGCCGCGCTCGCGCAGGAGGGCGACACGCTGAAGGCCCGGCTGCAGGGGCTGGCCGCGTTCGCGGAGGCGGCCCGTGCGCTCGAGGGGCCGGCCCTGCTCGCGCACCTCGGCGCGATGCCCGTCGTGCCGAAGCACTTCGGCCACAAGCCGCGCTGGCCCTCGCCCGAGACGCTCGAGCAGGCGCGGGCGGTGGCCGCCTGGACGTCCCAGGCCGCCACGCGCTGGGCCGCCGCGCGCAGCGCGCTGCTCCACGGGCGCCTGGTGCGCGCCCTGCGCGGCGTGGGCGACCTCTACACGGCCAGGAAGCGCGAGCGCGGGCGGCTCGACTTCCTCGACCTGCTGCTGCTCGCCCGCGACGCGCTGCGCGACCGCGCGTCGGTGCGCCGGTACTTCCGCGGGCGGTTCCGCGCCCTGATCATCGACGAGTTCCAGGACACCGACCCGCTGCAGGTGGAGATCGCGCGGCTGCTCGCCGGCGACGCGCCCGGCTCGCTGGTGCTGGTGGGCGACGCCAAGCAGTCCATCTACCGCTTCCGCCGCGCCGACGCGTCGCTCTTCCGCAAGGTCTCGGAGGAGGCCGCGCGCGCGGCCGGATCGGCGGTGCTGCCGCTCACCCAGAACTTCCGCTCGCGGCCGGCGATCCTGCGCTTCGTGAACCGCGTCTTCGCGGAGGTGCTCGTGGCCTCGGCGGAGACGGGCCAGCCCGCCTACGAGCCGATCGCGCCGCCGCCGGGGCTCTCCGAGGAGCCGTCCGTGATCGCGCTCCGCTTCCCGGCCGAGCCGTTCGCGCAGGGCGAGGAGCTGCTGCGCGGCGAGGCGGCCGCGCTGGCCGCGCTGCTCGCGAGGGTCGCCCGCGGCGGCTACGAGGTGCGCGATCCGTCCACCGGCGCCGCGCGTCCGAGCGTGGCCGGCGACGCGATGGTGCTCTGCCGCCGCCTCACCATGGTGCGCCATCTCGAAGAGGCGCTGGAGGCGGCCGGCCTGCGCTTCGCGGTCGAGGGCGGCAAGTCGTTCTTCGACCGCCAGGAGGTGCACGAGGCGCTCGCCGTGCTGCGCGCGGTGGAGGACCCGTCCGACCGGGTGTCGTTCGTGGCCGCGCTGCGCTCGTCGTTCTTCGGCGTCAGCGACCGCGACATCGTGACCTACGCCCTCTCCGGCGGCCGGCTCGAGCTCGGCCCGGTGGCCGAGGACAAGCCGGGCGCGGCCGCGCTGGCGGCTCCGTTCGCGCTGCTCGGCACGCTGCACCGGCTGCGCACGCGCGTGTCGGTGCCCGCGCTGGTGGAGCGGCTCTACGACGAGACGCGCGCGCTGGCCGCGCTCACCGGCACGCGGCGCGGCGAGGCGGCGGTGTCGAACCTGGAGAAGGTGGTCACGCTGGCGCGCCAGGCCGGCGAGCTGGGCGTGCTCACGCTGCGCGGCTTCACCAACCTCCTGCAGGAGCGCATCACCGCCGCGCGCGAGGAGCCCGACCTGCCCACCACGCGTCCCGGCGATCCCGCCACCGTGCGCGTGCTCTCGATCCACAAGGCGAAGGGCCTGGAAGCGCCGATCGTGCTCCTCTTCGACAGCGCCGACGACTTCCGCCCGCGCGCCGACGTGGTGCCGCTCTGGGACCAGGGCGCGATCGCGGTCGGCTTCCGCGGCGGGTGCCAGCCGCCCGACTGGGACAAGCTCACGCGCCTGGAGGAGGGCAAGGCCTGGGCGGAGGCGAAGCGGCTGCTGTACGTGGCCTGCACGCGCGCGCGCGACTGGCTGGTGATCCCGGTGCCCCCGGCCGACGCGAAGGCCGGCGGGTTCTGGCGCGAGCTGACGTCGCGGCTGCCGGCCGCGGCGGACGGGGACGTGGTGGTGCTCGACGCGGCGACGCTGCCCGCGCCCGCGCGCGACGACGCGCCCGTGGACTTCCGAGCGCTGGCCGGGGCCGAGGGCGGGGACGTGTTCGCCGCGCGCTGGGAGGCGCGGCGCAAGGAGCTGGTGGCCGACGCCGCGCACCGGCCCCTGGCGCCGATCTCCGCGACGCGCGTCGCCGAGCGCCAGGCGTCGCCGGGCGTGGCCACCGCGGCCGGCGGAGGGCGGTCCTTCGGCCGGCTGGTCCACGACATACTGGAGTGGATCCCGCTCGACGCCGACGGCCTGCCCGAGGCGCTGGCCATGACCACCGCCCTCGCGCCGAAGTACGGGCTCGACAAGCCCGCCGCGCGCCGCGCCGCCGAGGAGGTCGCGCGCGCGCTCGGGGCCCCGGTGGTGGAGCGGGCGCGCCGCGCCGCGCGCGCCTGGCGCGAGCTGCCGCTGTGGTTCGCGGACGGCGAGGAGCTGGTGGAGGGCGTGATGGACCTGGTGTTCGAGGAGGACGGCGGCCTCGTGATCGTGGACTACAAGACCGACCAGATCGCGCCCGAGCACGCCGTCGCGCAGGCGGCGCACCACGCGCCGCAGCTCCAGCTCTACGGGCGCGGGCTCGCGCAGGCCACCGGGCTCCCCGTGCGCGAGCGGCTGGTGCTCTTCACGGCGCTGGGCCGCGCCGTTGCCGTCTGAGGCGTGGCGCCGGGAGGCGCGGGACCCACGCGCCTGCACCTGGTGCGCCACGGCCAGGTGCACAACCCGCGGCGCATGGTGTACGGCCGCCTGCCGGGATGGTCGCTCTCGGCGAAGGGGCGCGCGCAGGCCGAGGCGGTGGCGCGCGTGCTGGCCGGCCGTCCCGTGGCCGCGCTCTACTCGAGCCCGCTGGAGCGGGCGCGCGAGACCGCGCACATCCTCGCCGCCGCGCTCGGCCTCGAGGTGCGCGTGCGCGACGACCTGACCGAGTCGGCGCTCGCCGCGCAGTGGGAGGGCCTGTCGTGGCCGCACGTGTGGATGCGCCGCCGGCGCGAGTGGAAGACCTACCGCGAGCGCCCGCTCGAGCTGGCCGCGCCCGAGCCGCTCGACCGTCTCGCGCGGCGGATCGCCGACGCGGTGCGCGAGATCGCCGCCGCGCACCGCGGCGAGGAGGTGGTGGCGGTCTCGCACGGCGACCCGATCAAGGCGGCCGTGCTGGCGCTGACCGGCGCCGACCTCGCGCGCCTGCACGACGAGCGCCTGCCCACGGGCGGCCGCGTCACGCTGGAGGTCGCGGCGGACGGCGGCGCGCGCGTGGTCGAGCGCGACGTCTGAGCGGTCCGACGGCCCCTTAATAAGGATGCGGCGACCGGCCCTGCCCTGTCCGGGCCGGGTGCTACGGTCCGGCCGTGGGCCACGCCTTCTCCTGGTCGCTCTCGCGCCACGACACGTTCCAGACCTGCCGGCGCCGCTACTTCTACTCCTATTACGCGTCCCAGGACGACCCCGAGATCCAGCGGCTGAAGAAGCTCTCCGCGCTGCCGCTCTGGGCGGGCAGCGTCGTGCACGAGACGATCGAGGGCGTGCTGAAGACGCGCGATGCGCTGCCCTCGCCCGAGGAGCAGGAGGCGATGATCCGCGCGGCCGTGCACGGCCAGATGCTGGGCCAGTGGCGCGAGAGCGAGAGCGCCTCGCTGGTCTTCCGCCTGTTCGAGCACGAATACGAGGTGCCGGTCGGGCCCGAGGACAAGAAGATCGTGGTCGGCACCGTGATGCGCTCGCTGCGCAACTTCTTCCGCAGCGACCTGCTGCGCGAGCTGTTCGCGGCCGGGCGCGAGCGCTGGCTCACCGTGGAGGACCTCGCCTCGTTCCACGTCGGCGAGGTCGAGGTGTTCCTGCGCATGGACGTCGCCTTCCGCGACCGCGAGGGCCGGGTCGTGATCGTGGACTGGAAGACGGGACGCGCGGAGGGCCGCTTCAACGAGGTGCAGCTCGCGGCCTACGCGCTCTACGCCTCCGAGCGGGGGTGGGTGCAGGACGCCGGAGAGATCCGCACCGAGCTCGCCTACCTGGCCAAGCCCCGCTACGTGCGGCGCGCGGTGGACGTGCGCAAGCTCGAGCACGCGCGCAACTTCATCGCCAAGAGCGCCGGCACCATGAAGTCGCTGCTGGCGGACCCGTTGGAGAACCTCGCCCGGCTCGACGACTTCGCCATGGTGAACCGGCCGCAGGTGTGCCGGCGGTGCAACTTCCGCCGGCTGTGCTTCCCGCGACCGGCGGCGGCGGCGGCGCCCCCGCTGGCGGCCGCCGCCGGCGCCTGACGGTCACCGAAGGGCTCCACCGCACGAGCCCTTCGGGGCGCGCCGGGCCGCTCGCCTACGTCTTCTTCTTCAAGTGCCTGTCGAAGAACGCGACCGTGCGCGACCAGGCGTCCTTCGCCGCCGTCTCGCGGTAGCCCTTCCAGGGGTTGTTGACGTTGGCGAACGCGTGCCCGGCGCCCTCGTAGACCTTCACGTCCACCGTCTTGCCCGCCTTCTTCATCGCGGCCTCGAACGCCTTCACCTGCTCGGGCGACGGGCCCTTGTCCTCGGCGCCGAAGTTGCCGAGCACGGGCGCCTGGATCTTCGCGATCGCCGCCGGGTCGGTGGGCGGCGCGCCGTAATACGCGACCACCGCGTCGAGGCCGGGCTCCTCCGTGGCCAGCGCCATCGCGTACATCCCGCCCATGCACCAGCCGATCACGCCGATGCGGTCCCTGGTCACCTCCGGGCGCGTCTGCAGGAACGCGTAGGCGGCCCTGAGGTCGCGGAGGGCACGGTCGCGCGGCGCGCCCATCATGAGCTGGTGCGCCTCCTCCTGCTTGTCCGTCACCTTGCCGCGATAGAGGTCCACGGCCAGCGCGGCGTACCCCTCCCTGGCCAGGTTCCGGGCCTGCTCCTTCACCCAGGCGTCCAGCCCCCACCACTCGTGGATCACGAGCACGCCCGGGGCCGGGCCGGGCTTGTCCGGCGTGAACAGGATCGCGTCGACGGTGTCGCCGCCGCTCTTGAAGTCGACCTTCTGCTCCGCGGCCGCCGCCGGCAGCGCAAGCGACGCCGCCGCGACGGCCAGCCATCCGGCACGGGTGGTCTTCATCGGGTGCCTCCTTATCTCCCCCTCTGGTCAGTGTTCCAGGGAGTGCGCGGGTCCGGCAAGCAGCCGCTCGGGGGCGTCGCCGTCGAGGAACATCAGGTTGGCCCGCGCGATCCCGTCGCGGCCGGAGCCCACGTTGCGCACCTCGGCCCGGCTGCGGAACGGGCCGCCCGCCTCCGCCACCCACACCACGTCGCCGCGCGCGAGGCTCAGCGACGTCTTCACGCACGCGCCGCCCGGGCCCAGGTTGTCGGCCACCGTCGCCTCCGCGCGGTCCGGGTCGAGCTCCCCCCCGGCGTCGATGCAGCGCACGAGCAGCAGGAACGGGCCGGGACGCCGCTCGCCGCGCCGCCGGTCCACCAGCGTGGGCCCGGCCACGCGCGCGGGCTCCTCGTTCGACAGGAAGCGCAGGCCGGTGCGGCCGTCCGGCTGGCGCGAGCGGACGACCGCGTACACGCGATAGGCCGGGCCCGTGGGGTCGAAGGAGCGGAAGCGCCGCGGGAGCGGCATCTGGAGCTGCACCACCTGGCCCACGCGCACGGGATGGCGCAGGTCGATCGCGGTGCCGCCCGCCGACGCGTCGGCGCTCGTGGTCATCTCGACCCACGGGGACCCGTCCGGGTCGTAGCCCTGCGCCCGAACCGGCAGGCGCAGGCTCATCCGGCTGTGCTGCCGGCGCTCGTCCTTGTGCACGGGAGTCGCGCAAAAGATAGCACGCGACACAAGGCCCGCACCGCCGCCGCCTTGCGCGCGCGCACGCCGGCCGGGTAGGCTCGGCCGGTCTTGACACGCGACGGCGCGAGCGGCGGAGGCGGCGTGTGAGCGCGGGTCCCGGCGCGGGCGTTCCGTCCGCTCCGGCCGTCGAGGCGGACGGCCTCGGCCGCCGCTATGGCCGCCGCTGGGCGCTGGTGGACGTGGCCCTGCGCGTGCCGCGCGGCGCGGTCGTGATGGTCGCCGGCCGCAACGGCTCGGGCAAGTCCACGCTCCTGCGCGTGCTCGCCACCGCGATCGCGCCGACCCGGGGCCGCGCGCGGGTGGCCGGGTTCGACGTCACCGCCGAGCGCGACGAGGTGCGGGGCCGCTCGGCGCTGCTCGCCCACGCCTCCTACACCTACGAGGCGCTCAGCGCGCTCGAGAACCTGGCCATCACCGCCCGGTTCCTCGGCCGCCCGCACGGCCGCGAGGCGCTGCGCGCGCTGCTCGGCGAGGTGGGCCTGGCCGAGCGCGGCGACGACGCGGTGGAGACGTTCTCCGCCGGCATGCGCAAGCGCCTCGCGCTCGCGCGCGTGCGGCTGCAGCAGGCCGAGGTGGTGCTGCTCGACGAGCCGTACGGCCAGCTCGACCCGCCGGGCTTCCGGCTGGTGGACCGCCTGCTGGGCGCGCTGCGCGAGCAGGGGCGGACCGTGCTCATGGCCACCCACCTGCTGGAGCGCGGCGCCGACCTGTGCGACCTGGGCGTCGTGCTCGAAGGGGGCCGCGTGGCCTGGACGGGCCCGGCGGCCGATCTTCCCGGGGAGGGCGTGGCGGCCTCCGGGCTCGCCGAGGGAGCCGCCTCGTGACGCTGGTCACCGCGCTCCGGAAGGATGCGCTGCTGCAATGGCGTACGCGCGCGCGCTTCCTCGCGGTGCTCGCGTTCGGGGCGGTCACCCTGCTGCTGTTCAGCTTCGCCGCCGGCCCCGACGCGGCCAGCCTCCGGCGGCACGCGCCGGGTTTCCTCTGGCTGGCGCTGATGCTCTCCTCCACGCTGGCGCTCGCGGAGACGTTCCAGGCGGAGCTGGAACAGCGCGCGATCGAGGGGCTGCTGCTGCTGCCCGCCTCGCCGCGCGCGCTCTTCTACGGCAAGGCCGTCGCGAACGCGGCCCAGCTCGCGCTGCTCGGCCTGGCCCTGGTACCGCTGGCGGTGGTGCTGTACGATGCCCCGGTGCCGCGGCCGGCAGCCCTGGCCGGCGTGATCGTGCTGGGCGCGGCGGGACTCTCGGCCCCGGGAACGCTCTACGCCGCGATGTCATCCCAGGCGCGCGCCCGCCAGGCGCTGCTTCCGCTGCTGTTGTTCCCGCTGGTCGTGCCCGTGCTGCTCTCCGCGGTGAAGGCGACCGCGCTGCTCACCACCGGCGACCCGATGGGGCAGCTCCGCTCGTGGCTGATGCTGCTCGCGTCCTTCGACGCGGTCTACTGGTCGCTCTGCGGCCTGTTCTTCGGCCGGGTGGTGGAGGAATGACCGAAGAGACGGTGCCGGCGCCCTCGCGCGGCCCCCTCCCCTTCGTCCTGGGCGGGCTCGGCCTGGCCCTGCTGGTGGCCGGCTCCTACATCGGCCTGTTCCGCGCCCCGGCCGAGCAGCACATGGGCGACGTGCAGCGGATCATGTACGTGCACGTCCCCACCGCCTGGAACGCGATGCTCGCGTTCACGTTCGCGTTCGCCTGCGCGCTGGCCGTGCTCTGGAAGGGAAGCTGGCGCTGGGACTGCCGGCTGGAGGCGGGGATCGAGGTCGGGGTGGTGCTGGCCGCGCTGCTGTGCGTCCAGGGCGCGATCTGGGCCCGGCCCACCTGGGGCGTGTGGTGGGACTGGGACCCGCGCCTGACCACCACCGCGGTGATGCTGTTCGCGTTCATCGGCATCCTGGCCCTGCGCCGGTTCGTGGACGATCCCGCCCGCCGCGCCACCTGGTCGGCGGTGGCCACCGTGATCGCGTACGCCGACGTGCCGCTGGTCTACTTCTCGGTGCGCTGGTGGAACTCGCTGCACCAGATGCAGTCCACCCCGGAGACGGTGTCCTCGCCCTTCCACCTGCCGCTGCGGATGAACGCGTTCGGCGTGCTGTTCCTGATGTGCGGGATGATCGCGCTGCGCGCGCGGGTGAGCGCGCTGCGGCTGCGCGAGGAGGTCGCGCCGCCGCCGGCCGCGGTCGCGCGCGCCGCCGCGCCGGGGCGCCCGTGAGCGCGCCCAGCGGGGTGATCGCCGGCGGCTGGGAATACGTGGTCGCGGCCTACGCGATCACCGCGGTTATACTGCTGGGCTACGCGGCCAGCCTGATCGCGCGCTATCGCGCCGAGCGCCGGAGAGCCGCGCGGCAGGGGGCGGCCGAGGTGCACTCGTGAGACAGTCGGCGACGTGGCGGCGCAATCGGTGGTTCGCGGTCGGCGCGCTGGCGGTGGCGGCGGCCGCGTTCGGCGTGATCACCGCCGGGGGCATCGGGGAGAACCTCGTCTACTACTGGGGCCCCACCGAGCTGCACGCCGCGGGCGAAAAGGCGGTGGGCGCGACGATCCGTCTGGGCGGCCAGGTGGCGCCGGGCAGCGTCGCCTACGGGGAAGGCTCGGCGCTCACCTTCGACGTGACCGACGGCCGCGCCGCGGTGAAGGTGCGCAGCACGGGGGTGCCGCCGCAGATGTTCCGCGAGGGCATCGGCGTGGTGGTGGAGGGCACGATGACGCCGGCGGGCCAGTTCGAGTCGCAGCGCCTGATGGTGTCGCACGGCAACGAGTACCGCGCGCCCGGCGAGGGTGAGAAGCCCGACACCCGCAAGCTGATGGAGACCACGCAGGGCCTGGCCCCCGAGGCCGCCGCCAAGCCGTGACCGCCGCCGCCGGGCGCACGCTGATCCTCCTGGCGCTGCTGGTGTCGGCCGCGGGCGCCGTGGTCGCGTTCGCGGTGGGCCGAAGGCCCACCGCCGCCGGCGCCCGCTGGGCGGAGCGCTTCGCCTACGCGTTCGCCGCGCTGATGATCGCGGCCAACCTGGTCATGGTCTACGCGCTTCTCACGCACGACTTCTCGGTGTCGTACGTGGCGCAGGTCGGCTCGCGCGCCCTGCCGGCCTGGGTCACCGTCGTGAGCCTCTGGTCCTCGCTGGAGGGCTCGATCCTGTTCTGGGGGCTCGTGCTCGGCGTCTATGTCGCGGGCGCCACCTGGGCCACGCGCGAGCGCCACCCCGAATACGCGCCGTACGCGATCGGCACCTGGCTCGCCTGCGGGACGTTCTTCGCGTTCCTGATCGCGGGCCCCGCGCAGCCGTTCCTGACCGTGCCCAACCCGCCCGCGGACGGGCCTGGACCGAACCCGCTGCTGCAGAACCACGTCCTGATGGCGATCCATCCGCCCTTCCTCTATCTGGGCTACGTGGGCATGACGATCCCGTTCGGCCTGGCCGCGGCCGCGCTGCTCACCGGGCGCCTGGGGCCGGACTTCGTGCGCGCGCTGCGCACGTGGCTGCTGCTGCCCTGGACGTTCCTGAGCGTCGCCATCGTGCTCGGGGGCTGGTGGGCCTACGAGGTGCTGGGCTGGGGAGGCTACTGGGCCTGGGACCCGGTCGAGAACGCGTCGTTCCTGCCCTGGCTCACCGCGACCGCGGCGCTGCACTCCGCGCTGCTGATGGAGCGCAAGGGCACGCTGAAGGCCTGGACGGTGACGCTGGTGATGGCCACGTTCCTGCTGACCATCCTGGGCACGTTCATGACGCGCTCCGGCGTGTTCAACTCGGTCCACTCGTTCACGCAGAGCGACATCGGGCCGACGATCCTCGTCTTCCTGGTGGGCGCGCTGGCCTTCTCGATCGCGCTGCTCGCGCTGCGCGTGGACCGGCTCGGCGCGCCGTCGGGGACCATCGCGCCGGGGAGCCGCGAGGCGATGTTCCTGGTGAACAACCTGCTGTTCGTGCTCTTCACCTTCACCGTGCTGGTGGGCACGGTGTTCCCGCTCGTGGTGGAGGCGACGCGCAACGTGCAGATGAGCGTCGGCCGCCCGTACTTCGACCGGATGGCGGTGCCCATCGGCGTCGCGCTGCTGTTCCTGATGGGCGTGGGGCCCGCGCTGCCCTGGGGACGCGCGACCGGCGTCGAGGCGCGCCGCGCGCTGCTGCCGCCGCTGGCCGGCGCGGCGGTGGCCGGCGTCGTCGGCTTCGCCCTCGGCGTGCGTGGGGGCTGGACGCTGGCCACGGTCGCGCTCGCGGGCTACACCGCCCAGGTCACGCTGGCCGAGCTGGCGCGGCCCCTGCGCCAGCGCATGCGCGGGCACGGCGACACGCTCGCGCGCGCGCTCGACGCCCAGCTCCACCAGGGGCGCCGCCGGCTCGCGGGCTACGTCGTCCACGGCGCCGTGGTCGTGATCGTGGTCGCGATCGCGGTCAGCAGCACGCTGGGCAGCTCGCGCGAGGTGCAGCTCACGCGCGGGGAGACGGTCGAGCTGAGCGGCTACACGCTGACGTTCCTGGGCGCCGATCCCGTCGCCGAGCCG